>NZ_JBDUCX010000207.1:0-12151 GCF_040003245.1 Chthoniobacter sp. | reverse complement strand
CCTTGAGCTGCTCGAGGAATGCCTTCGATCCCGAGTGCGCGATGGTGCCGAGATTGTCGATCAGCTCGCCATGCGTCATGCCGATGCCGGCATCGGTGAAGGTGATCGTCTTCGCCTGGTCGTCGGTCGAGACGCTGATCTTCAGCGCCGCATCCGGCTCGAAAAGCTCCGTGCCCGAGGTCTGGAGAAACTTCAGTTTCTCGCTGGCGTCGGCGGCATTCGAGATCAGTTCGCGGACGAAGATCTCCTTGTCGGTGTAAAGCGAATGGATGACGAGATCGAGCAGTTGCGCGATTTCAGCCTGGAATGCGTGTTTTTCGATCGTGGACATAATTTGAAGGGCGCGGAATCTACATGCGATGAGGGGAGGGGATCAATGGCGAGTTGCAGGGCTTTTGTTTTACCGCCGAGGCGCAGAGGCGCGGAGGACAATGGGACATCACTTCTCATTGTCTGATTGTCAGACTGTCTCATTGTCTCCTCCCCTCTGTGCCTCCGCGCCTCGGCGGTTCCCCTACCCGGTTTTCCGCCCCCAGGTTAGCAGCGAACTGCTCCGCGCGTCGCTGACGCCTGGGAGCCACAGGCCTGCAGCGTCTGGTTAGGTCTTGCCAGTGTCACTTCTTGGCGAGGCCGTCACGAAAGGTGATGGCTTCGAGTTCGACGCGGACCGCATCACCGATCGGAATCACGGGACGCACTTCGAACACAAACGCCGGCAGCATCGAGCAGAATTGGTGGACCGCTGCCGGATCATCACAATCCAGCATCATATAGCCGCCCCAGTCACCCACTCGAATCACGAACAATTCGATCTTGAAATGGGCGGGCGCCTTCCATTGCGTGAAAACCTCCAGAATCCGCTTCTGTGCATTCTCGTATTCGATTGCGGAGCCTTGCGGACGCTCGGTCCAGGTGAGCATGTATTTCATGGGGGGTCTTGGTTTGTTGTGCTGGGGTTATCGGAAATAGACGTGCGAATGTGACCTAACATCCTATTGAACCGAGTGGAGAGTGCATCAAAAGTCGGCAGACCAGTGGAAATGCGGCGGAACGGGTAAAGCAAAAGCGGTGGTCTCCATTTCTTCAAGGCCAAATGGATTCCGCCGCGCGGGTGAGGCCTTCATCCGCACGTAGCAGAGGATGCGGCTGGCGCCGGAGCGGTTAGAGTGCTCGCTTTTTTGGGGATGAACCCCGGGTGGTCGCTCGCAGGTTGCCAGCGCCCGCCGGCGCTGCCCTGCGGGCTGCCGATGGCAGGCTATCTCGTTCCACTCGGTTCGCTCGACCCGGGGCTAATTTCTGTTGTCCCTTCGGGAAATGCATTCTGATATCGCCGAATTGCCGACTCGAAGAGACCGGTTAATGGCCTCAAGCTGCGCGCCATGCGGAATTACTGGAGCGTTTTCGTCAATACCTTGACCCTCGGCAAAGAGGGGCAGTCCTTTCTTGGCGCCGGGTGGGTGGAGGGATTGCTGCGTCTGGCTCCCGCCAGCTACCGGCGGCAAATGGCGCTGACGGTCCTGAGCTGGAGCCCACACTATTTCTATCGCGGGATGAACCCGGAGTATTCGCGTTTGTCCCACGCGGAATTTACCGCCCGGGAGTTCGAGCGGAACAAATCCACGCGGGAAAAACTCTGCGCGGCGGTGCTCCGGCCCAGCTTGGGGAGCGACCAGGTGGTGCTCGACTATGGTTGTGGGCCGGGGTTTCTGGCCCGGAGCGTCTCGCCCCACGTCCGTCAGGTTTACGCGGTGGATCTTTCCGCAGGCGTGATCGAGTGTGCGCGGATTCTCAACGGTGCGCCGAACATCACCTTTCTGCCCACCGCGCAGCTCGATGAAATCCCGGATGCCGCCGTCGATCTCGTCTATTCGTTCGCCGTCATTCAGCATGTGACCGACGCCGTCTTTCGCGAGATCCTGGCGACGATGCTTCGCAAATTAAAGCCGGGCGGCCAGCTCCTGATTCATATCGTGCTGGATGACGCGCATTGGAGGAGGGAAGAGGATTGGAAGGGCGACCGATCGGTGACGGGCCGGCTGCGGTTGAAGTATGCGCTGAATTGTTTCCGGCGCACGGCCGCGGACGTGACCGGGATGCTGGAGTCCGCCGGTTGCCGGGAGATCGTCATCCGGCCGATGCAGGAATGGTGTCCGGAGCCGTTCGACGACGTGTGCACCCAGCACTTGGTCTCGGCGTTAAAGTAATCTGCTTCGCCGGATGCGCGGGCGAACTCAGCACAATAAGGGGGAGGAAACCGCAGATTTCTCTCTTCTCCTATTCGCGTTCATTGGCGTCCATTCGCGGTTGAATCCCACTGGAGGCTCGGCGAAAGGTCCATGGCGTAACGGGAACAACCGCAGAGATTCAGATGGGAACGTGGGAGAGATGGACCGCGGATGACACGGATGGGCACGGATTTTTAGCAGCAACACTTCATCCCATATCCATCCGTGTTATCCGTGCCATCCGTGGTCAAATTGCCGTCTTTCAACGTGCCCGAGGCGGTTGAAGACTGCCCCTACTTGCTCGCCAAGGGGCGTACTTTAGCTGCTCTCTCCGCTCCGGCGTAGTATTCTTTGAAACGCTCTAATCGCTCTCGGCGGTAGCGAGGTGCCGCCGGACGGACTTTAGCGCGAGGAAGCAAAGCGGACGTTACTGGCGAAGTGCCGGGCGGCGTCAGTGAGCTTTCCGGCCCGGTCTGTTTCCACCAGCCACTGCCGCGGAATGGCGATGTGCACGTTGTATTTCGTGCCGTTCCGGTGCGCCCAGCGGAGCATACTGGCCCCGGCGCCGTTGCAAAACTCCACGACCTCGTTGCCGCCCATGTCTTCCAGGATCTGGCGAACAATAGTCAGATTGGGGAACTGGGCATCGGAGGGAACATTCAATTGCATACAATCATGATTCGCAGGGAGTTAGCGATGCGAGCTCCTGATCCAGCTGTAGGGGAATTTCTTACGGCACGGGAGGGGGAGAGGATCCAACATCCAACATCCAATTGGGAACCCTTCTGCAGAGCGCTTGCGCCATTGGAATTGGAGGCCTTGCGACAGGCCCGTGGTGCCGTGGGGGCAATTCGATGTTGGGTGTTGGACGTTGGATGTTCTGCCTTTGCCCACTTTCAAATGCCTATTGCGCCCCCGCCCCGGTCTAGGCCAAGCTCCCGCTCCAATTCATTCAACCCCACCCTCCACTCTTTTTCCTCCTCCATGGGTCGCCAATGGCTCCAAGCAAAACGTGAAGTAGCCGGCCTCAGAAAAGGCCAGATGGTCGGCAAGATCGTCAAAGAAATCATGGTCGCCGCCAAGCTCGGCGGGCCGGATCCCGACGGCAATCCGCGGCTCTTTGCCGCCATCGAAAAGGCGCGCCGGCAAAGCGTGACCCGCGACGTGATCGAGCGCGCCACAAAGAAGGGCGCGGGCGTCGGCGACGAAAAGCTGGTGATGGATCACATCGTCTTCGAGGGCTACGCGCCGCACAAGGTGCCGGTGATCGTGGAAGTGCTCACGGACAACAACAACCGCACCGCGCCGGAGATGCGGCTGCTCTTCAAAAAGGGCCAGCTCGGCGCGCCGGGCAGCAACAAGTTTCTCTTTGAACACGTGGGCCTCGTGGAGGCGCACCATCCCGATGCCGGGACCGATCTCGAAGGCGCGGCCATCGAGGCCGGCGCGAATGAAGTCGAGCCGCTGACCCACGCGCAAAACGACGACATCCCGGCGGGGACGGCCGGCGCCCGTTTCATCGCGGATCGCACGGCGACGGCCGCGGTTTCCAAATGGCTGGCCGCCAATGGCTGGACGGTCGTGACCGCCGAGATCGGCTACGTCCCCAAGCAATTCCCGCAACTGACCGACGCGCAGAGCCAGGAAGCCGGCGAATTTTTGCAAAGCATCGAAGATCACGACGACGTGCACCGCATCTGGGCGGCAATCAAGTAGCGCGGGCCTCCTTCCTGAGGTGGCCGTTCGTTTTTACCACGAAGGCGCGAAGACACGAAGGGCTGAACTTTCCTTCGTGCCTTCGTGGTTCAATTATCACCGCGGATCGGTCACGCGGCCGAGGAAGAGACACGCGCCGCTGGGCACATGCTGGATGGCGAAGAGGAACGGGTGATCCACGCGCACTTCGGGTGGCTTGGAGGGGATCATCGCCCCGCCCGGGGCCATGACCACGGCGGTGGCGGCGGCGGCCTCGGTGCCTTTTTCGTCGAGGGCGAGGAACGTCTTGTGCAGGACGGCGCCGATATAGAGATAGTCGTTTGGCTGGCGCGGGGCCATGCGGTCGAAGTTGGCGCTCCCGGCCGGGTGGTCGAAGGCGGTCTTCATGCCGAGCGCTTGCAGGCTGTCGCCCAGCGAGAGCGTGGGCGGTTCGAGGCGGAACTTGGGCAGGTAGAGAATGACCTTTTGTGAGGGGAGGTGTGCGCATTCCTCGAGCAACTTCGGTGTGAGCTGCTTCTCCATGGCCGCCAGGCCGGCGGGGTTGTCCGGCAGCACGATGACGAACTGCAATTCGCCGCCGTAGTAAGTGCGCGTGACGACTTGAAAGCCGTCGCGCTTCGCATAGCCGCAGTGCGTGCCGCTGAGCATCGTGGGCACTGGCACACCATCGCGGCCGTGGACGAGGAAGCGCTCGTTCTTCGTCGCCCCCTCCACAAATTCATCGCTCCACGGTGCGCGCAGGTAGAGCGCATTGACGAGGGTGAGGCGCGTGTCAGCTTTGATCACGCCCGCGGGAATGAGATCGCGAATCTTGTTCTTCGTCTGCTCCTCGACCCAACGATTGATTTTGGCCCGGGCCGCTTCCGGCGCGCTCCGATAGTCCACCTTTTCGAGCGGGGCGTGATATTGCGTCTTCACCAGATCGAGGAAAGGCGCGCGGAATTCGTAGTGCTTTTCCGCGAAGAGGCGGTTCGCGAGGTTGAATTCGATGGGTGTGTTCGGGCCGCCGTTCTTCTTCGAATTCTTCACGCTCTCGACGGTTTTCTTCGCCGCATCCGCCAGCTCGCCGGCCAGCGCGGCGAAGCTCCCGTGCAGCGCCGTCTCATCGGCGGGAAAGTGGAGCACGCGTTGCATCTCCGCCTGGGTGTCGCCGTCCGCGCCGGCGAAGGTCATGGCGAGCGCGTTTTGAATCGAGTAGGGGGAGAGCAGCAAATTGTCCTCGCCGTGGGCTTGCGTGCGATAGAGGTCCACGCCGAGCGCATTCACGGCGGTGGCGGCGGCTTTGGAATCCGCGGCGTGCGTCCGGGCCAGGGCCGCAGCGAGCGAGAGGAAGAGCAGGAGGGTTGTCTTCATGTTCATGGGAAAAGGCCGGACGTTGCGACGATAGTTCGCTCCGCGCGTCCGGGAAAGCAGAGTCTCCGCCTTCGCGTGGGCGCGTTGCGCGTTTGACTTGCCCGGGCTTTTTCGCGATGCAGCCGAGCCTGATGAAAGCATGGTTTTCCAAATTCTTCGCCGTCGTGCTCGCCATGATCGGAACCGGGCACGCGCTGGCCGACCGGCCCGAGCCGCAAATGAGCTGGCTGGACAACGGCACGATCCGCCTCGGCGTCGATTTGCAGATCGGCGGCGCGATCACCTGGCTCTCTCGCTCGGGTGACACGACGAATCTCATCAATAGCTTCGACTGGGGGCGGCAGGTGCAAATGTCCTATTACGCGGGGCCGGTGCCGTTCATCGCGGGGACAAAGCATCCGGCGAAAAATTGGGAAGGGCTGGGCTGGAATCCGATCCAGGTGGGCGACACCTACGGCCATCGCGCGCGGTTGCTCGAGCAGCGCAACGACGGCCATGCGCTCTACGTGAAATGCGTCCCGATGCAGTGGCCGCTCGACGATGTGCCCGGCGAATGCACCTTCGAAAGCATGCTCGAGTTGGACGGCCCGGTCGTCCACGCGCGCTGCCGGCTGGTGAATGCGCGCAGTGATCACACGCTCTATCCGGCGCGCACGCAGGAATTGCCCGCCGTCTACACGAATGGGCCGTGGCACCGGATCATCAGCTACACGGGCGCGAAGCCCTTCACGCATGACGCGGTGACGCAGCTGGAAGCGAAGCCGCCGCCGCAATGGAATGGTTGGGATGCGACGGAAAACTGGAGCGCGCTGGTCGATGATGCGGGCTGGGGCCTGGGGGTATGGAATCCCGGCGCGGTGCGTTTCGGCGGCGGGTTCAATGCCCAGCCGGGCGCGGGCGGACCGAAGGACAATCCTTGCGGCTATCTGGCTCCGCAGCGGGTGGAGTTGCTCGACCACGATATCACCCACGAATACCGCTACGACCTCGTGCTCGGCACCGTGGAAGAGATCCGCGCGCACGTCTATCGCCAGCCACGGGATGCGTTGCCCGCCTGGCGCTTCGCGAGTGATCGCCAGGGCTGGCGCTACGAACGCGCGACCGATACCGGCTGGCCCATCCGCGACGCGCTCGCCGTGCAACTCACGCAGGACGATCCCGCGCTGCTCAGCCCGCGTTTCGTCGCGCATGCGGAGGCGGCTCCCGTGCTGGTCATCGACGCCGCGTTCAAAAACGTGGCTGCGCCGCATGGGCAGGTCTTTTGGGCATCGCTCGAACAGCCCGGTTTCGAGCAATCCCGCTCCCTCCGTTTCGACGGCAATCCCGACGGCGCCTTCCACGAATATCGAATTCGCTTAAGCGATTCGCCCGCCTATCGCGGCGCGATCACGCAATTGCGTTTCGACCCCGCCGATCACGCGGGAGGCACGGTGCGGATCCGCGCGATCCATTTCGCCGGGGAATAGCAGAGACGCGGAGAGCGCAGAGGGATGGCTTCACCTCTTGGGGGACGTCCAACAGGCAGGTGGTTCCATTGGCTCCATTGGCTCCATTGCCGAAAATGGCAATTTTCTGCAAAAAAAATACGGTGTTTGCCCTGCGCTGAAAGCCAAAAGCCAAGTGGCGTATCGCTACACCACTTGGCTCTCGTAACTTGGCTCTTGGCTCTCGGTCCTACTCCGCGGCGGGACGCTTCTTGGCGGCGCCATCCGGATTGGCCGCGCCATCGCCGTCTTTGGGCGGCTTCGGGCCATCCCCCGGAGGGCCATCATGATGGACGGGGCGGAACTCGTCGGGCGTCAGTTTCCCGTCGCCATTCTTGTCCAGCTTCTTGAGCGAAGCAGCGGCATTGGAGATTTCCTCGGCGGAGAGGGTGCCATCCCCATCGGTGTCGAGCGCGGCGATGAGCGGAGGCGCCGGGCGCTTGTGGCCATCAGGCCCGTCTTGAGGACCGGCCGGGGGGGCGCCATCGGGTGCGGCTGCGCCCGGAGCGGCGGGGGCATCGGCGGCAGCGCCATCCGGCTTGGGACCTTTCGGCTTTTTGCCGTCGGGCGGGCCCTTGCGCGGACCGTCGCCATCCTTGTGCGGGGGGCGCAATTCGTCCGGCGTGATTTTGCCGTCGTGGTTCTTATCGAGCTTCTTCAGGGACTCGGGAGCTTTTTCGATTTCCTCGGCGGAGATGGTGCCATCGCGATTCGTATCGAGCGCGGCGACGAGCGGCGGCACCGGCGGCCGGTGTTCGCCTTGCTGGCCACCTTGGGGCCCGCCCTGGCCGGGAGGCGGGGGCGGTGGGTTGGGGCCGCCTTGGCGGGCGGGGGGTTGCGCGAGGGCCGCGCTGGCGGTGAGCGCCAGGGCGAGCGTGAGGAGGTGGTTTTTTCGGATCATGTGTTTGGTTTCTGTTCTGGGTTTGGCTACCGGGCCGCGCCCAGACTGGTGGGCAGCGCGATGCAGTAGAGGGTTCGGTTGGAGCGGAGGAAAAGCTGCCGCCCGGCGAGGGCGGGCGTGGCGTTGAAATCGCCGTCATCGCCCGCGAGTTGATTCTGGCCGAGCAGCTTGAATTCCGGCTGCGCGGCGATGACGTAGGTACCGGCCCGGCGGCTCACGGCAAAGACGGCGCCATTGGCCAGCACGGGTGAGGCGTAGAACGGTTTCCCGCGGCCCACGGCGCTCGAGCCCGGCAGGCGTTCCTTGTAGATCAGCGCGCCTGTCTTCGCATCGAGGCAAGTGGCAAAGCCGGCGTCGCTGACGACATAGAGCCGGCCTTCGTGCAGCACTGGAGTGGGAATGTAGCTGCTGTTGTGCGAGGTCCAGGCGATGTGCGTGGCCGTGACGTCGCCTTTGCCGCCCGTGCGCACGGCGACCGCGCCGAGTTGCGGAAAGCCGCCGAAGGCAAAGATCATCCCATCGCCGGCGATGACGCTCGGCGCGATATTTCCTGGCAGGCCCGTCTGCGCAAACCAGCGCAGCTTGCCCGTGTCGGGATTGAGGCCCCACAATTCGCCGGGCACCGAGAAGACGAGATCCGTGCGCCCCGCGTCCTCGACCAGCACCGGCGTGCCGAAGCTGTAGGCCAGCGCATCGCCGGTCGCGCGCCAGGCTTCCTTGCCGGTCATCTTGTCGAGCGCGACGAGGGCGTGGCCTTCTTCCGAGGCGTTGATGATGAGGAAATTCTGGTAAAGGATCGGGCTGCTCGCCGAGCCCCAGTGCTTTTGATTCGAATCGGTGCCGAGGCTTTTCTGCCACAACTGGCGCCCGGTGAGGTCAAAGGCTACCGCGCCGCTCTTGCCGAAGAAAACGTAGACGCGCTCGCCATCGCTCACCGGAGTGTGGGTGGCGTAGCCGTGCTCGGTGAGGAAACCGTCGTAGTAGTCCTCCGGTTGCGCCGCGGGCACCGGGCTGGACCAGAGGATCTTGCCATCAGCCCGGTTCACGCAGACCAACTCGCGCTGGAGTTTCTTGATGTCGCCGCCGCGCTGGCCATCACCATAGCCTGAGTAGCACGTCACGAAAATCCGGTCGCCGACGACGATCGGGCTGCTCGTGCCGCCGCCGGGCAGCGCGGCCTTCCACTGCACATTTTGCGTGTCGCTCCACACAGTGGGCGGCTGCGCATCGGCGGCCACGCCCGAGCCGTTCGGCCCGCGGAAACGCGTCCAGCCGGTTTCCGCACCGGCTTGGGAGGCGATCAGCAGCGCGGCGACCGCGAAGGCGATGTTTTGGGGGTAGAGACGGACGCGCATTCACTGATCTAACGCCACCACGTAGTTTTGCGGTGCTGGAGAATTGTTAAGGAAGTGTAAATGTCGGGCGCACCAGTGTATTTGGGGCGGCCGCCCGCCCGCCGTTACGCGTAGCGCCGGTACTTCTCGAGGCCCTTCTCCAGCTTTTCGCGCAGCGCCACCACGGGGTCCGCCGCTGCCGGCATCGTGGACGCCGCGACCAGCAAGCGCACCATTCCTTGCACGTCTTCCACCGAAACAAACTCCGGCGCGATGGTCGTGTCGGGGCCGCAATTGTGGTAATTGCCGAGGGCCACGCAGAGCGCGGCGGTGCGGTAGCCGTAGAGCTGATAAGCCGTCGCTTCGCACGTGCCGCCGCTCATCAGGCAACGCTGGTGTGGGATCTTGTTTTCCGCGGCCAGCGTGGTCAGTGCCCGGGTGTCGGCGTCGCTGAAAATGGAAGTCTTGTCGCCCACGCGGATGATCACGCCGTCGCCCATCTTGCCTGCGCCGGGACTGCGTTCCGAACTGCATTCGAGCGAGACGATCGTCACCTCGTGCGCCACCTCGCCGGATTTCGCGAGGTGGATCGCGCCGACAAAACCCACTTCCTCCGCACGCGAAAAGAGGCCCAGCACACTCGCCTCGGCCTGCGTCTTTTCCAGTTCGTGAAAGAGCGCCAGGATGGTCGCGCAGTGGATGAGATCGTCGCACGCCCGGGAATAAATGCGCCCGTCTTGCACCTCGCACGCCGGCAGGTCCCACATGGCAAAGGCCCCGAAATCCCGCGTCGGAGGCTTCTTTACCCGATACTCCTCCGGCACGCCGCCGAGAAATTCTTCGCCGACAAATCCCGGGTGATCCATGTGCGCGGCAAAGGCGTAGCGCGGCGCCGCGTTCCCGCGCTGATAGTGCGCGATCACGTTGCCAAAGAGATCCCGCGACACCCGCACGTGTGGGCATTGCGCGAGCTGCATGAGGATCTCCCCGCGCACCGCGTCCTCGTGAAAAGGCGCGGTTGGCTGTGCGAGTACGGAACGGATGAGGGCGAGGAGGGAATCGAGTTCCACGATGTATTTACTGGTTTCTAGTTTCTGGTTTCTGGTTTCTGGTTCGGAGCCGCGCGCGTGACAACCCCAAACCAGAAGCCCGAAACCAGAAACCTACCAGCGCTTTCGCCGTGGAAGCGCTTCCGCTATCTCCTCGAAGAGGCCGGTTGCCGCCTGCTCGCCGCGGTACTGCCGCATCTCCAGCGCGAACAATGTGTGAAGCTCGGCATCCTGCTCGGCGACGCCGCCTACTTTCTCGATGCCCGCGGACGCGCCGTGGCGCTGGCCAATCTCGAGTGCGTCTTCGGCGACCGCTACACCGTCCCGCAGCGCCACTGGATCGCGCGGCTCTCCTACCGCAATTTCGCGCGCACCATGCTCGATCTCTTCTGGGCGCGGCTGATGGTGCGCGGCACTTACCAGAACTACATGCGCCCCGAGGGCTTCGCCGCCATCCGCGAGCAGCTCGCCCGGGAAGGACGCGGCACGGTCTTCCTCTGCGTGCACCAAGGCAATTGGGAATGGGCCAGCCTCGTCTCCGGCTTCGAGGAGTTCTTCAACGTGGTGGTCACCGAGAATTTCAAGAACCCGCGCCTCACTGCGATCTTTTCCCAGATGCGGCAGGTCTCCGGGCAGACGATGATTCCGCAGGAAAACTCCCTGCTCCGCATGCTGAAGGTGGTGAAGCGCGGCGGCGCGACCGGCATGCTCCTCGACCTAAACCTGCGCCCCTCCCAGGCGGCCACGGTGATCGAAGGCTTCGGGATGAAAATGTGCGTGCCGGTGCTGCACGCGGTTCTCGCCCAGCGTTGCAAGGCCCTGCTGGTGCCGGTGGAGACGGAGCCCTTCCGCGACGGCTCGGTCCGCATCACCGCGCACCCGGGACTGGTCGTCCCGTCCGATGCCACGGTCCAGCAGATCTCGCAGCAATGCTGGGACTACTTCGAGCCCATCCTGCACGAGCGCCCGGAACTGTGGCTGTGGCCTTACAAACACTTCCGCTTCCGCCCCAAGGACGCCACGCGCCCCTACCCCTTCTACTCCCACGAATCGGCCAAGTTCGACAAACTCCTGCGAACAGTGACCAAGTGATTCTTGAACCGCCGAGGCGCGGAGCCAATCGGCGGGCGCTGTCTCCCAGTCTCATTGTCCGATTGTCTCATTGTCTTTTCCTCCCCTCCGCGTCTCTGCGTCTCTGCGTTTTAAAATGCCTTTCCTCCACCGAGCCACACTGTGCCGCCGTGTCACACCGTACGGGCCAAAAGTGGGACATCCACCGGCTTTTGGCACACTGGGCGCCGCCTCTATATTTCGCACAAATCACTCTGAAAAAGCGACTTACACCACTCCACCCTCCCCGGCCCACTCCATGCTGAAGGGCCGATCCCTACTTTTCACGATAGAAACATATTACAATGGCTAAAATACTCGGTATCGACCTCGGAACCACCAACTCTTGCATGTCCGTCATGGAAGGCGGCGAACCCGTGGTTCTCGAAAACTCCGAAGGCGCACGCACGACGCCCAGCGTAGTCGCTTTCAGCAAGACGGGCGAACGCCTCGTCGGCCAGGCCGCGAAGCGTCAGGCGGTGACCAATCCGACGAACACAATTTTCTCGGTCAAGCGCTTCATGGGCCGCAAGTTCGACGAAGTGCAGTCCGAACTGCACCGCGTGCCGTACAAGGTCATCAAGGCCGCCAACGGCGACGCCCATATTTCCGTCACTGTGAACGGCGAGACCAAGGCCTACAGCCCGCCGGAAATCTCGGCGATGATCCTCGCCAAGCTCAAGTCCGACGCCGAGGCCAAGCTCGGTGAAACGATCACCCAGGCGGTCATCACCGTCCCCGCTTATTTCAATGACTCGCAGCGCACCGCGACCAAGGACGCCGGCAAGATCGCGGGCCTCGAAGTGCTCCGCATCGTCAACGAGCCCACCGCGGCCTCGCTCGCCTACGGCCTCGACAAGAAGTCCGACGAAAAGATCGCCGTGTATGACCTCGGCGGCGGCACCTTCGATATCTCGGTGCTCGAAATCGGCGACGGCGTCTTCGAGGTGAAGGCGACCAACGGCGACACCCACCTCGG
>NZ_JBDUCX010000031.1:0-37154 GCF_040003245.1 Chthoniobacter sp. | reverse complement strand
CGGTGAGGCATTGGAAAGCGTCGTGCCGCCCGTCGCAGTCGCTCATCGAGCGGATCAGCGTGCACTTGTCCATCATCCGGGCCAGCCGCGGCAGGTGCTCGGTGATCTGCACGCCGGCCACGTTGGTCGCGATCGGCTTGAACTCGCCGCGAATCTCGGAAGGGGCATCCATCTTCAGGTCGAAAATGTCCTGGTGCGACGGCCCGCCGGGCAGGAAAATCATGATCACCGCCTTGTGCGACTTTCCCACCCCGGCCCCCGCCTCCGCGCGCAGGATGCCCGGCAGGCTCAGGCCGCCGAGCGACAGCCCGCCGATCCGCAGGAAATCGCGGCGCGATACACCATCGCAGAAGCGGGCGGTTTTCTGGCCGTGGATGGTGAGCATGAGTGGATGGACGGGATCAGAGTAAAAACGGGGATCCCAGGCAGCGGTTGGACCCGTCGATTTTGTCTACGATGGGGAACACCTTAACAGAACCAGTTTCTTAGGCTCCACGCATTGTTTGATTCACGCCGGATCCCGCCCCTCGGGCGGATGGTGGGTGTCTTGACACATGTGAGCGAAGGTGCTATAAGGTAGTCGGTTGTGGAGGGACGGGTCTGGACCGTTCGGAAGGCTGTTGGCAGGGCTGCGAGGAGGAACCTGATTTCACGCGATGCGAACCGTTATTTTCCAATTCAAGGAGCGAGTTGTGCCGTGCCCGGGGTGGCTGACTGCCCCCGGAGCAATCCCACCTCTGCATCCCATCCCGGCCGCGAATTTCACCCCAACTTTACAGAGGAATCGCACTCAATCGCACCCATCAATCATCTCACCCAAACTGCCACCGAGGAGTGCCGTGGCAAGGGCGGCGAGATTCGCTCTGGCGTGTCCCTCCGCCATCTCTCCGCATGGCCTCTTATCTCGCCCAATCTTACAGAGGAATCGCACCCAATCGCACTCATCAATCATCCCACCCAAACTGCCACCGAGGAGTGCCGTGGCAAGGGCGGCGAGATTCGCTCTGGCGTGTCTCTCTCGCATCCCACCAACCGGCCCCCAATCCCACCCGCCTTTACAGAGGAATCGCACCGAATCGCACCCATGAACATCCCACCTGATGCGCGCGAACGCCGGTCCCAATTTGCCGGCAGTCGCCTTCCGCAATCAATGCGGGTCAAGGCCAGTCAAGGCGGCTCAAGCCTCAAGATTTTGCGGAACCACGAGACTCTCCGCGAACTCCGCCAAGACCCGGCTCTGCTCAAATTGCGCCACCCAGGCCCGGCCGGCCTGCCCCCAGGCTTCCAATTGCGCTGGATTGGCCGCCAGCCGCTCCAAGGCCTCGGCCAGAGCTTCGGCCTGGTCGGCACCCACGTTGCACCCGAATACCCCCTCGGAAATGGCGCGGGCCAGGTCGCTATCGGCGTCGGCCACGCTCAGGATCGGGCGCCCGAAGGCCAGTGGGTTCAAGACCTTGCTGGGGAAGAACGCCCGGCCGCTGCCCGCGAGTTGCGAGATGAGGGCCACGTCGGAATCGGCGAGCATATCGCGGTACTCGGCATCGGGCAGGAGCGGGAGCAGGCGGACATTGGCCAATCCCGCAGCCTCGCTCTCGATCAAGTGGCGCTGGGCGCCATCACCGCAGATCACCAGAAAAATGCGCCGATCACGCAGAAAGCGGGCGGCGCGCACCAACACTTGCAAACCCTGCTTCACTCCAATGTTGCCACTGTAGACGGCGAGGAAATCACCGGCGTTAAACCCATGCCGGGCGCGAAAAGCACCGCGCGGTGGCGGCGTTTCGAGGCGGATGCCGTTCGGAAAGTAGACCTGCTTTTCCGCCGGCACGCCCTTCGCCGAAAAGGCCGCGAGCATTCCCCGACTGATGCCGGAGACCCGCCACGCGTGCCGATAGGCAAACGCCTCCACCGCATAAAGCGCGCGGGTAAAGGCATCATCGCGCAACAACCCCACCCCGAGCGCCGCATCCGGCTGCAAATCCTGGACATGAAAGACGTAGCGCGTGTCGCGCAGCAGCGAGACGAGCCACGCCGCCGGGCCGAGCAGCAGCGGCGGCGAAACCGCGATCACAAGATCGGGCCGCGGCCGTGTCAGCACCCGCGGAAGCGAGGTCAGAACGAAAGTCGCCTCGTGAATGATGCGCCGCCACCAGCGCACGCGCGCCGGGACATAGTGCCAGCAGCGGTGCACGGGTACGTCGTTGTGAATTTCGCTGCGCCAGATCACGCCACGATCCTCCGGGCGTTTTCTCCACGCTGGGTAGTAGGGAAAGGTCGTCACCATCTCGACCTCATGCCCGGCGGCGCGCAGGAATTCGCACAGCGCGGTGTTGCACGGGCCGATGCCGGTGGCCTCCGGGGCGTAATTAATGCCCCAGACGAGAATCTTCATTTTGCCGGAGGCGCAGCTCATGGGTCTTGGCCACGCTGAGGAATTCATACATCGCATGCAGCCGCGCAAAATAGTAGCCTGCCCGCCCGTCGAGGAATCCGCGTTGCCACACGTAGACGAAAAGGAAACGCAACAACGGTCGGCACGGCAGATGGCGCGACCACCGCTTCAAGCGCTGGCGCCAGCCGAAGTTGTGCGTCGGCGGGCGGTGCTCTTCGCTCAAAGTCACGTGCGCTTCCCAGCCGGAGTAGACGTTGTGCTTTTCGACGAAGGATTCGATCGTCGGAAACGCGTAGTGGGCCATCTCCGAGCGCAGCCGTCCGATTTTGCCATCCACGATCATCGGCTCGTGAATTTCGTGATCGGCGTGGTGGATGTCCGCATCGGTCAATTGCGCAAAGCGCGCTTTGCGGTGCTGGAAAAAACGCACGATCCAGTTCGGGCGATAGGCGTGGTTCAACCACTGGCCGAGAAACCAAAAGCGGCGGTCGACCTGGTAAGCCGCGCACTCCCCCGCCCCGGTGGCAATGGCGCGCAACTCATCCGCGGCCTCGGGAGGCAGCGTCTCATCGGCATCGATCAGAAAGATCCACTCATGTTTGAAAGCGAGATTTTCGAGCGCCCAATTGCGCTTCTTCGGCCAGCTTCCATTGTATTGAAATTGCACGACGCGCGCCCCAGCGGCCTCGGCAATGGCCGGCGTGCCATCGGTGCTTTGCGAATCGACGACCCAGATTTCGTCCGCCCACGCAATGCTTTCGAGACAGCGCGGGAGATTCGCCGCCTCGTTCTTCACCGGAACGAGAAAACTGACGGGCACCTTGTTCATGGGGCGTCCCCGGCCTGGCGCACGATGCGGGCGGGATTGCCTGCGGCGACACAGCCATCCGGAATATCGCGCGTCACCACACTCCCCGCCCCCGCCACCGCACCGGCGCCGATGGTGATGCCCGGCAGCACAATGGCGCGAGCGGCCACCCACGCGCGATCGCCGAGATGGATCGGCGCGCACGTCATGGGAAAATCCGCCTGCCGATGATCATGCGACGCCGCACACAAATAGGCTCCTTGCGAGACGACCGAGCGCGCCCCGAGCGTGATCGGCGCGACGTTGTAGATCTCCGCTCCGTCGGCCACGCAGGCGTCGTCGCCGAGCGTCAGTTGCCATGGCGCCCAGATGATGGCCCCGGGGTAGACATGGCAGCGGGCGCCGACGCGCGCTCCCCACAGGCTCAAGACCAGCGCCCGCCAAACGTGCAACGGGCGCGGTGTCCAGCGGCAGAGCACGAGCCACGTCACCTTCCAGGCGGCGCGGGCGAGACGGTGCTGAAGCGAAAAGCTGGAAACCATTTAGGAGCGCGGGGGGATCAGGGCGAGGAGGTTCTCCGCTGTGCGACGGATGTCAAACCGTGCGGCAAAGCAGCGCTGGGCCGCAAGGCGCATCACCGCCTGATCGGCGGCCAGCCAGCGCCAGCGCTCGAGCAGGCGGACGGTCCCCTCCAGATCGTCGACCTCGGCAAATCCCGCGCCGTCTTCGACGATCTCGCGCCAGATATTCACCCGTTGGGAAAGCAGCACCGGCACTCCGCTGGCCAGGGCTTCCGCCACGGCAACCCCAAAGTTCTCCTGGTGCGAGGGCAGGACGAAAACTTCCGCGGCGGCGAGCGCCGCCCATTTATCATCGCCATAAAGCGGGCCGGTGAACGTCACGCGCAGACCCTCCGCACGAGCACGCAGATCCGCCTCGAAACGGGCATCGGCACAAGGCCCGGCGAAGACCAGATGCATCGGCGGCGCGACCCGGCGAAAGGCCTCGATGAGCAAGTCGCAACCTTTCTTTTCATGGAGCCTCCCGAGAAAGAGCAGGATCCGTTCGCCGCGCAACTGGGGAAATCGTGCCTCGAAACGGGCGCGCAATGCTTCCGCCGGCTGGGGCGGCGCCGTCGTGCCCAGTGGGATCACGAACTCCCGTTGGGCCAGCCACGGTTGAAATGTCGCGCGTGCGGACCGGCGCTCTTCTTCGCTGGTAAAAACAATACCTGCCGCATCGCGGACTACGCGATGCTCAAAGCACTTCCAGTAACCTGCTTTGCGCGCGTGCCGCCAGGGAAAGGCCTGACGAAACCACGGGTCGAGCATGCCATGGGGAAACAGCCAATAGCGGGCCTCGGTGCCCCGCACCGCCTGTCGTGTTCCGAGTCCCTGCCATTGCCAGAGGCCATGCACGAAGATGCCGGAAAACTTGCTGGCCCGCGCGCGCAGCCAGTGGGTAAACGCAGTCGTCCAGCCGTAATTGCCATGGCCGTAAAAGGCATGCACCGGCACCGGCCACGTGGCCAGGCTGGAGGCATGCCGCGCATCGAGCGTCGCCACTTCGGAAGGCACGTCCATCGCTGCGTGCGCCACGCAAAGCTGACGTACCAATTCGGAGGGGCCACCGCGGGCGGGATCCAATGAACGCACTACATGCAACAACGGCCGTTTCATGCGCCCAGCACCTCCCGGTAGATGGCGAGATACTCGCCGATCATGCGCTCCGTGGAAAAGCGCGCGGCATTCTCGATGCCCGCGCGCACTGCCTCCCCGCGCACCGCCTCATCTTGCGTCAATACTTGTTCGACTGCCACCGCGCCGGCCACCGCATCGTGGGGATCCGCCAGATAGAATGCCGCCGCGCCACCCACTTCGGTCATCGGATCTTTGCCCGTCGTCAGGACGCGACAGCCGCAGGCCTGCGCCTCGATGATGGGCCAGCCGAAACCTTCTTCGAGCGATGGGAAGAGCAACATTTCCGCGCCGGAGTAGAGCGCGGCGAGCGTCTCGTTGTCGACCTCGCTCCGCGCCTCGACGCCGGGGGCCGCGCAAGGCGGGCCGACGAGCAGCAACCGGGGAGCGCGCCGGCCCAGGCGCTCGCACAGGGCGGCATGAATGGCGAGAACGCCGGGCCGATTCTTGTACCATTGGCCGCCGCCCACGTGCAGGAGGTAAGGCTCCGCCGGAATTCCCAAACGCGTAAAGACCGCCGGATCGAATGGTTCGCCGCGCCGACGCTGCGCCGCGGCTTCTGCGACTTCGGCCGCCGGCGCGTAAGGAAAATTCTGCCCCATGTAGGTGACGCTGACGATTTCCGGCCGGTGCCCCGTGAGCCGCAACACATCCCGCCGCGTCGCCTCGGAAATGCAAGTGAGACGACGCGCCCGCCGCAGCCCGGCAAGAATCCAGCGTTGGAGGATGCGCCCCGACCAGCCAGTGCGATTCTGCGGGAATTCGCCGTGCGCCGAGCGAATGGCCAGCATGTCGTTGCAAGTGACGAGATGCGGCCGGTCCACCACGTGTTTCACATACATCGAGTTGGAATGATCGCAGATGTGAACGAGATCCGTCTCCGCCGCCAAACGGCGCAAGCGCGAGGGAAAGAGAAGAAATTTGTCGAGGTAACCGAGCCATTTTCCCAACCCGCTGCCGCTGGGCCGGAGGCGGCCAAAGAAGGGTTCCGGCCGCACCAGATTCACTTCCACCCCGGCGGCGCGCAGGCCTGCGAGCAAGACCGCGGCGAAGCGCAACATGCTCTCCTGGCGATCGTATGAATAATTTGAAACCAGCAGGACTTTCATCACCCTTCTTTCCTCTCGCCATCGCGGTAGAGTCGTTCGGCGTAAGCCGATCGGCCGCGGATCGCCGCGGTCGCCGGCGGCGGTGTCGGAGAGCGTGGGTGCGGCGCCGACTCCACTTCCGATCGCGCGGCGGTCAACGCCAGGCCCGCCGTAAAAACGGCGAAGCCCAGGGTCGTCGGTTGCCCAAACTGGCCGGTGGCCAGATCGAGCCCGCCAGCGCCCACCAGCAACAGCGGCAAAATTCGCCCGCGCCGATAGGCTTGGAGCGCGGCCGCGGTGACGGCCAGCAGCATGCCCGTCCGCAACGCGAGGACGCCGATGCCCAGCACCGCCCCGCTCTCGAGAATCACGCGCTGCCACTCGCCCTCGCCGAGGGAAAATTCACTATAACCGCGCAGGAGAGTCGCCCCCACGTTCGTCCCCACACCGAGGCCCAGGCCGAGAGGGCGCGCGTTGTAAAGTGCCGCACCCGCCGCGACGAAATCCTGGCCGAAGCGCACGATAATCCCCTGTTGCACCCCACCCCCGCCCACGAAACGTTCCCGTTGCACGGCCACCCCTTCCAAAAAAACCGGGGCCAGCCACACCAACCCGACCACGGCCATGACTGCGAGCAAGACAAACCGCACCGCTCCTCTCATTTGCTCAGGCCGTCGAAGCGCAATGTAGAGGACCAGGCTGCACACGATGGTGACGGCAATGACCGCCGTGCGACTGCCCGAAACCCCCAGCGTGAGAGCGAGCGCCGGAATTGCCGCGACGGTCAGCCAGCGCGGATAGGTGCGTGGACCGAGCAAGTCGTCCAGGAGGAAGGCTGTGCTCAGGGCGAGATAAGTCGCCAGGCCTGTCGCAAAAGAAAAGGTGCCCGAGGCCCGCACCTTGCCGTGCGCGGCGTAAAGTTGTGCGCCAATTTCACCTCCCGCGCCGACGTTCCACCACGACATGGGGCCGGCCTTGAACTGCAGCACCGCGAGCAGGGTCATCGGCACGAGGAGCAGCAGCAGGGCGAGGCCCATGCGACGGACATCCTCCGTGCGCAACACGCGCGGCATGAGGAAGGCGAGCGGGAGGTGCAGGAAATCCGCGTGCAGACCATAGATCGTCACCGCCAGCGTGCCGACGCCCGCGAACGAGGCGAGGAAGCAAAGCAGCGCGAGGACGAAATTCCACAAGACGAAACCCGAAACCGGAAAGACACGATCGCGCAGGGCCAGCGCGTAGATGGCGAGGACGACTGGATCGCGCACTATGAGCAGCACGTTCGAAAGCCCCGGCGTGAACCATTTGCGCAGCGCGCCCTCGAAGAGCAGCAACCAGAAATACAGCCAGATGCACCGCCGAATCGCGCCGAGGGAGTTGCTCATGGGCGAACGGGCAAAAGGACATCGATCCCGGCGATGATGCGCCGGGTGTACTCCGCCCAGGAACGCGCCGCCGCCATCCGCCGGGAAGCTTCGCGCATGGCCGGCAAGTCGCGGCGATGATCGGCAAACCACGCGATGCGTTCGGCAAGGGCCGCTGGGTCGCGAATGGGAACGAGCCAGCCCGTTTCACCGGGGACGACGAGGTCTTCGCCGCCGGCATTCGGCGTCACGAGCAAGGGCAGGCCGCGACTGAGCGCCTCCTGCTGCACCAGGGCGCGCCCCTCGACGATGCTGGGCAGAACGAGCACGTCGCAGGAGTCCATCAAGGCAAGCACCTGCCGGTGGGGGCGGGTCGGTTCGTGGCGAAAATGCGGCCAGGCATCGCGATAGAATGACAGCGAGGCGAGCGGCGTGCCGAGCACGGATAGTTCGACGTCCCGGCGATTGAGCAGGCGCAGCGCGGCGAAGAGATCGGCGAGGCCTTTGCGCTGAGTCATGGTGCCGGCGAAGAGCAAGCGCAGCGGCCCATCATCGCGGCGCGGGGTCACATCCGCCGGAAGCGCCGGGGAACCGAATTCCGCAACGATGCTGCGGGTGCCCGGAGGCAGGCTGGCCTGCACAAAACGGCTGGGACAAACGACCAGGTCGGCGAGACGAATCTCCTCGGTCTTGCGCTCCAGCTTCTCCGGGGAATCGCCGGGCGCCTGGAGCGTGGACGCCCAGGCCGGCAGCCGCGCCGCTTCTTCACGCAAAAGGCGCTGGGTGGTTTCCCAATAGGCGATGGGCAATTCGTAGCTGCGCGGCAGACCGCGCTCGCGAGCGGCCCGAAATGTCGCCAGCGCTCCATCCTCGTAGCAATAGACGGCGCGGGCGTCACCGAGATCGCGGGACACCGTGGCGTCGAGTGCCCGACAAACGGCGTCGATGCCGAGCGGGCCATGGTCATCGCGCCAGCCGAAGCGCTGCGCCGCCAGGCGGGCCAGCTCCCGCCACGGATGGCGATGCAACAGGGCGGACGGCAATGCGACCGCGCGGCGGCCGAACGCGATGGTGGTGTGAAAGGCGGCCAGACGATCGGCGCGATGCAAGCCTTCCGCAAGCGCGCGGGTGAAGGCATTGACCGTGGAATGACTCAGCAGGATCATCGGTGAGCCGCCTCTTCGAGGACTCGCAGGTAGTGCGCGGCCACTGCCGACGCGGTGTGGTTCGCGAGGTGGGCGGCAGCGCTCTTGCGATAATGCTCCAGGCCCCATTCCGAGGCGAGCAGCCGCTCGATCCAACAGGCCGCATCGTCCACGTCCTCATGGAGAAAGGTGGCCCCCGCCGCGCCGATGGCACTCGGCAGACCGCCGCAATCCGCGCCGAGGGCGACGCAACCGCAGGCGATGCCCTCGAGGGCGACCAGGCCAAAAGGCTCCTGCCAGCGGGATGGCACCACGATGATGAGATGGCGATTCAGCAAGGCTACGACGTCGGGGCCGGTCTTCAGCCCGGCAAATTCGATCTGCGCTTCCAGGCCGAGTTGCTTGCATAATTGACGCAGCGCGGGTTCTTCGGGCCCACGACCGATGACGGTGAGACGCGGGGTAAACCCAAAATCCCGCAACCGGGCGAGGGCCCGAAAGAGCAAATCCACGCCTTTGTCGCGAACCAGGCGCCCGAGGAAGACGAGTTCGCGGTCGCGCACCGCCGTGGGATCGCAACGGAAAAGGTCGTCGCGATACGGGTTGCCGATGACGACGACGGGCGCGGCGATCTGCTCGCGCATGGCGTCGCTCACCGCAATATTGTGGGCCCATCGGACAACGAGAATTTTCAGCCGATCACGCCAGCCGATGGTGCCGTCGACCCGGGTGATCCAGGTGTGATGCGCAACCACCCACGGGCGGCGCACGAAAAGCAGCGGCCAGGCAGTGCGCAGAGAAATATTGTTGTGAAAATACACGTCGCACCACTCCACCAAGCGCATCAATTCCGCCGGTCCCGGACGACGATAGATGGGGAAAGGAAAGGCCGTACCGTCGTCCTCCCGGGTCTGTGTGACGATGCGCACTTGATGACCTTCGCGGGAAAATTCGCGCGCCAGGATTCGGCTGACTTCCTCAATGCCACCCACGCTGGGATGGAAAAAATGGGAGGAGAGCAGGATCTTCATTGCGGGCGCACCGCTTCCCAGTCGGTGAGGAATTGATCCACCACTTCAAGCTTGCGCAATTTCGGCGGCTGCCGCTGGGCAGCAGACAATTGCGCGGGCAGATTCGCACTCATCTTCATGAGCAGCGGCGTCTCGGCAGGTTCATCCGGCAAACCGGCGTACTGCACATCGTCGCGATTGACGATGACCGGCAGTCCGCAGTCGAGCATGGCAGCGACGCTGGCGCTCTTGCCGATGAGCGCCCAAGGTGTAGTCGCCACGCCGAAATCGGCGGCGGCGAAAATGTCCGCGATGGCTTGCGGAGACAAATGTCTCCCGCGCAGGAAATTGAAATCCCGGCCCCACTCGTTTTCCAGCCGTTCCCAGAGCGTCGCTCCCGCACCGATCTCCCCGAGATGGCAGAGCGTGATCGAACGCCGCAGCGTGCGCAGATGGGTGAAGAGCGGTTCCGGCGGCCATACGGGATGCAGTGTGCCAAAGAAGACGAACGTCAGCGAATCGGTATCGCGGGGCTTTTCCAAGACCGGCAGTGGCAGCGAACCGAACAGCGGGAGGCGCCCGGCGGGAATGCCGTGCCCGCGCAGGAGCTGGACGTAGGCGGAATTACTGGTGTGGACGACGCGGACATCGAGGGCGCGGAGGATGGCAAGCAATCCACGCCGTTGCATCCAGCCGAGCACTCGATGCTTCCAGGCCGCGCCACATTCCTCGCCGAGCCAGAGCTCGTGGAGAAAGACGTGCACCGGCCAGCCAATCAGTAAAGCCAGAACGTGTGACGCGATGCGTCCGACGAGTCCGCGCGGATGAAAGCCGAAGGCCACGAATTGCAGGCTCACCCAATCGGGAGAGAAATCCTCCAGCCGGCGGCGGGCACGCGCGCAACGCTCATCCCAGCCCAGGGACGACGGCAATCGCATTAGCCCTTCGGCTTCGATCACTTCGCCCGCGTGACCGTCGTTGAGCGCAATCCGTGTCACGATATGGCCGCGGTGTGCACACTCCTCGGCCAGCAGTGACGTATAGTCGCCGACGCCATCGCGCCCGGGTTCGAGGCAACTCGTGACGAAGGCGATTCTCATGATGCGGAAAGCAAGTTCCCGAGGATGGGCCACGCTTCCTCAGGCGTCCAGATTTCGGGATGCCCCGGGCCGCGCCCGAGCACGCGGGTCTCGGGATAGGCCCATTGGGCAGCATGTTGGGCGGCATCTTGAAAGTACCCGCCGAGCAGGACGAGGCAGGGTTTGCGAAACGCTGCGGCGGCGTGCATCGCCATGCTGGAATTGCCGACGACAGCGCGGGCGCCGGCGATGAGCGCGAACGTTTCGCGCAGGCTGTGTCGTGCGGTGCGATCTTCCACGTGCGGGCGGCCTTGGGCGAGAGCAGCGCCCGCGGCAGAGTCGCGAGGGCCGCCGATGACGATCACGCGCTGGGCCGCAAGTCGATCCACCAAGGCGGCGAAATGCGCCAGCGGCCAGCATTTTTCTGCAAAGCCACCGCCGGGAGCGACTACAATGGCGTCGTGCTTCGGCGGTGGCGTGGGGAGATAGATTTGGGGGCGGTTTTCCGGCAGATGATTGGCGCCGAGCAATTCAGCGAGACGCAGCGCGGCGTGGCCAACGTGCTCATTTTCATTGAAAGCAATCGATTGCTGCGCGGCGGATTGGCCGCCCGCGTAACCACGGACGCCGAGACGCCAGGGAATACCGGCGCGCATGAAAAGCAGCGAGCCTTGCAGACTGCCGAGGACATCAATGCCGATGTCGCATTTGCGCTGGGCGAGCGCCGCCGCCTCGCCGGAGCCGGCGATGTAGCGCCAGGCGGCGGCGATGTGCTGTGGTTTGATCTGGCCGTTGTGCCAGGGCGCGTTGAGCGGCAGGATTTCGTCGACGTAGGGGTTATCGCGCAGCACGTCGAGGTTCCAGGAACCGATCCCGGCAATGATTTTTGCGCCGGGAAAGCGACGGTGCAAGGCTTCGAACAGCGGCGAAATGACGAGCAGATCGCCGATGTCGTTGTTGCGCAGGACGAAGATCGAACCCGGGTTCTCGGGGGCGCGCGTCGCCCGCGGCGCAACCCGGCTGGCGAAATAGCAGACGGTCTCGATGGCGTTACGCTTCCAGGACATATCGGCTCATGATTTCCAGCGCGAGCGGGCGAGACGGAGAAGGCGCGGCAGTGCACCGAAATGCGCGACATGCGGCGCGGCGTGACGCAGGGCGCGCAGGAGATTGCGGCGAAAAAAGAGATTGTAGCAGAGGCTGGCGTAAAGGCAGCTCAGCGGGGAGTGGCGATTCTGGGCGACCGCTTCATCGTGATGTTCGACGAATGCTCCGGGCAAGCAGCGACTGCGCCAGCCACGCGCATAGAGCAGCGCCCCAAACTCGAGATAGGACGAGCCGTAGCCGAGCTCTTCGACAAACCGGAATCCACGCTCGAAGACTTCGCGGGGATAAATGGTCGCACCGTCGGCAATCGCCCAATTGTCGTCCGGATCCGCCATGGCATGAGCGACGCCGCTGGGGTGCAGTTGCGCGGCATAGGGGGTGAAAGTGTTGGTTCTTTCGTCGATGAAGCTTTGTTCACCGCATGTCCAGAGCGCGTGCGGATCGCGCGTGACGGCCTCGAGGCACGCGCGCAAATGGCCTGGCGGGAGCGTGTGATCATCGTCCATCGTCCGGATGTGGGTGCCGCGGCAAGCCTGGGCCGCGGCATTGCGATTGGCATACAGTCCTCGCCGCGGGCCGACGACATGCCGGGCCTCGAATTCCTGTGCGATCGCGGCGGCGACGGCAGGGTTTTCGCTGTCGTCGGACACGATAACTTCGAACGCCGGCGTGTCCTGCAAACGCAGGCTGGTCAAGCAGCGGCGGAGACTGTCCGGGCGGTTGCGCGTGACGAGCGCGATGCTGAGACGAATGGGAGCGCTCATGCGGTCAGGGCAAACCAAAGGTCCCGCGGCTGCCTCCACGCACACCACACGGTGTGACGTTTCAAGGCGAAGGGATTCGCGGAGGCATCGTTGACACCCGCGTCGGTGGTGAATGCGGCACGGTAGCCGGCCGCGGCGACTTCCTCGGCGAGAAGCGGAGTCCAGTCGCCCCACGGATAGGCAAAGGTTTCCACCGGGACTGCGAAGCGGTCTTCAAGTCGGCGACGGCTCGCGTGAATCTCTTCTCTGGCCACGGCGGGCGACAGCGACGTGAGCCGGGCGTGGGTCATGGAATGCGAGCCGATCGAGTGGCCGGCAGCGAGCCATTCGCGTACTTGGGTTTCGTCCATCAGGGCTGTGCCAGTGTGGTCCCAATCGTTGGTCTTACCAAGGCGATCGGCGACGAGAAATTGTATCGCGCGGAATCCATGAGTGCGCAGCGGTTCCAGAGCGGCGAGCGAAGTGGTATCACCATCGTCGAAGGTCAACCAAATGCTGGCGGGCGCGCCCGGCACATCGTCAGGCGTGGCGGAACGGAAACCGGCAGTTTGCAACTCGCCAAGCTGGCGAGTGAATACGCGCGTGGGCAGCGTCAACCCGCGGTGTTTCGTGAAGAGCGCGCCGCGCCCGAGCCGATGGTAAAGCAGCGCCGGCGTGCCCTGACGAAACGCCGCGGCAAAAGGAGCGAGCTGGCAATAGTGATCAGGGGGTTCCATCACGGCGGGCTAGTCCGGGTTGCATCTGACCAAAGCGCCAGTCCCAATAAAGGATGTAGGGCAACACGAGCGGGAAGGTGAACCATCGCCAGCATACGGCAAAGCAGCGGCGGCGCGGCCAGGGCGAATCCCGACGGGTAACGAGCTGAGCGGTCTGCCTCAACAGCAGCCTGGTCTCGTCGGCCACCGCGACCGGAAATGAACGCGGTTGGCCTGTCTTGAGGCGATAGAGACTCATCCAACGAATCATCCAGGTGCGCCGCCACAGTCCGTTCCAATCAATCCGCCGCGGCGGATGATGCGCGAGCGCGTCCGTGGCAAACTGAACCCGCAATCCAGCGTGGGCAATCCGCCACGCGAATTCCATGTCCTCACCTCCGGCTTCCAGAAAATCTTCATCGAAACCGCCAAATCGTTCAAAAACTTCGCGGCGCACGGCGAGGTTGCAGCTCCAAAGCACGCCACCAGACAGGTTTTCGACGTGCTCTTCGAAAGGCGAATCCGTGGCTCCCGGCGACACGACACGGCCCTCGACGACATCCGCGTTGCCGACCGCTTGCGCCAGCGCGGCGAGCCAGCCGGATTGCGGTTCGCAGTCGTCGTCGATAAAGGCGAGCCAGTCGCCGGTGGCGGCCCGTGCCCCGCTGTTGCGATTGGCGGCGGGACCGCGACGTGGGCCGGCAAGCCAGCGGACATGCGGGAATTCGCGACTGACGCGGTCGCGGGTAGCCTCATCGCGACTGTCATCGCTGACGATGATCTCCGCTTCGTCCTGCGCCAATCCCCGCAGGCAGCGGGTCAGCACTTCCGGGCGATGACAAGTCGGAATGACGACGCTGAATTTCATCGGCGGCGCAGTTGATAGAAAGGTGCGGCCAGACTCAGCACCGCCGCCAGGGGATCGCCGGCTCGCAGATCCTGGAGGGCCATGGTCTTCACGGCATAGGCCAACTGCCGCAGCCACGCTTGCCCGCGCAAGCCTTGCGGTGAGTTCCATCGGGCATAGCGCGCCAGGAGGGCGTGCGCAGACTCGCCGCGCAAGCTCATCGCGCACAGCGCAGGATCGGCGACGACATCCCAACCGCCGGCCAGCAGGCGGTGCCCGACATCGGCGTCTTCGCCCGAGCGCAGGGTGACATCGAAGCCACCGGCTTGCTCGATGGCTTCACGACGCAAGACGCACAAGCCCGTCGCGAGCAGCGCCTGACGATTGAGCACCGGCGGCTCGGATTTGAACAGGTGGCGTCCGCGCCAGCGGTCAACGAACGTCCGGGGGGCTTGTTGAATTACATGCGCAAAGACGGCGGCCACTTTCGGCTCCGCAAACCAAGGTGCGGCGTGCGCGACAAAGTCCTCCCCAGGGGCCAGCGTAGCGTCGCACATGAGGACAAACGGCGTATTCGTCACACGCAGCCCTTGCGCGCGTGCCGCGCCGCGTCCGCTGTTCTTAGAAAGTCGTATCACCTTCGCCCCGGCGTGCTCGGCGAGATCAGCAGAGCCGTCTGTAGAGCCATCGTCGATCACCAGGATCGATTCCAGAGTCGGCGACGCAATGCGCCACGCGGAAATCACCGCCGGCAAGGTGGCCGCAGCTTGATAGGCAGGGATGATGACGGAGAATTTCATGACCGCGTCTGCCAGGTGTTGAGAATCTCCGCGTAAAGCTGACGATGGCGCTCCAGAAAAAGAGCTTCACCGAAATCCCGCACTACCCGGACGCGTGCGGCATCTCCGATCTTTTTGCGCAATTCGACATCGGTGAGTGCGGGCAATAACGCCGCACTCAAAGCATGGCCGGAGATGTCGGCAGCGAGGAGACCGGTGACGCCGTGCTCGATCTGCTCGACGACGCCTCCCGTCGGCGTCGCCACGACACAACTACCAGCGGCCATCGCCTCGAGAACCACGCAGGGAAAGTTTTCGGCAGGCGAGGCAAATAAAAAAATATCGGAAGCGCGATGCAGTCGCGCGAGTGTCGCGACATCGGCAACGTAGCCAAGGGATTGGCATGACCATCCGGCAAGGGCCTGACGTGCCCAATCCGAATTCTCGCCAACCAAAATGAGATGTGGGCGCCGGTCGGGCAGTGTCGCCGCGGTGGCAGCGAGGGCAGATTGGACAATAGGGAAACCCTTTTGCTCGTCGCGAAAGTTCCGGTTCACAATCAGGATGGTCGCCGTTTCCCGATCCACACGCGCTGTCTTTTGCAGCAGCGTAGAAATTTCTGCGTCCACGGCGTTGGGGATGTGATGGACCCGCCAGTTTCGGCCGACGGGACTGGTCCGCACAATGTCTGCGAGCCATCGGGAGGGTGCAATAACTTGCAGCGGCAATTGCGCGAGATGGGCGAGCTTGGCGGCCAGTTTTGCGGCGGTGTCGTCGTGTGCCGCAAGAGGCCAGCGACCGAGTTGCGGGCAGTCGCCACAGGCGTCGAGATACCGTCGGCAATCCCGGGGGTGATCGCATCCCCCGGTGACACCCCACAGCGCGTGGAAGGTCCAGACAAGGGGCTTGCGGCGGGCGACGGAGGCGAGCGACTCGATCGTCGCGTAGCGGCCGTGAAAGTTATGCAAATGAATGAGATCGCATGGTGCTTCAGCAAGGCGACGGAAGGCGCGATCGGTCCATGTGTCCCGCGGTGCGAAATGCTCGACGATGGAATGCAATCGCGTGTGGCTCAGCCGGGCGAGCAGACGCGGATAGAGGCTCTGGACCTCGGGTGAAAAAGTCTTTCCGTCCGCCACGGCGAGGCGCGCGGACGGAAAGCCGCGCCGGAGCTGGTGGACAACGGTTTCCGCACCGCCCAGTCGGTATTGATTGTTAACGAGCAGGATGTTCACTGCCGGTCCACGCCGGGGTAGTACTCCGGATTCGCGCGAATGGCGGCCCGATGTTTGGCGATGAATTCTTCGACGGTGCCGACGACACGGGCGGGGTTGCCGGCCACGACAACACCAGGTGGCACGTCTTGCGTGACCACCGCGCCCGCACCGACGATGGAACGCGGTCCGATCTCGACCCCGCACAGCACGATCGCCTGCGCGCCGATGAAGCATTGATCATGGATGACGGTACGGCGTCGAAGCGATACGCGATCAAAAAGGCCCGTGCCGCGCAACTCCGGAAGAAACAGCGCCGGTGACGCATCGTGGCCAAGGATTGTGCAGTAGGTGAGCACGCAATCGTCGCCGATCTCGATCGGGTCGCCATCGGGCAGCAGCGCGCCGTGAATGTAACAGTTTTCCCCGATGCAAATACCCGCACGACGATACCGCTCAATCGTGTCTGCAAGCTCCTCCTTGGGAGTTGGCGCGGCGACAAAACCGAAACGAACCAGAAGGCGGCGGAGGCGGTGCACAGCCTTTTTTAGAAAGGGCGCACGGGGCGCGCAAGCCTGCGCGCCACGGCCCTGGATCGCGGCGATGGCCCGAAGCATGGCGGCGTTCTTGCGGGCGCTGACGCTTTGATCGTGAATTCGATAGCGCACCAGAACATCGCCCAGAACCACTAGCTCGGATTGCGAGGCCAGGCGGACCCACAAATCATAATCCTCCGCGGGCTCAAACTCCTTGCGGAATCGCAGCATGCCGAGCGCGGAGGCGCGCAGCATGACACTGGATTGCGCGATCCGATTTTGCGTACAAAGCCGGGCGCGGAGGGCGCCAGGATCGGGTTCGGAGAGATCGAAGAAGCCGAGCGAATTCCCCGCCCCGTCGATGTGCTCGATGGAGGATCCGACCAAGCCGACGTTGGGATGAGCACGCAGCCATTCGACTTGCCGAGCGAAACGCTGCGGCACGGCAACGTCGTCGGCGTCGAGAAACGCGACGAACTCGCCGCGCGCTTCGGCGAGGCCGCGATTTTTTGTTTCGGCGGCACCAAGATTGGTGGCGTTGGCAAGCACACGGCAGCGGGGATCGGTGAAGCTGGCCAGCACTTCGCGGCTGCCGTCAGTCGAGGCATCGTCGATAATAATGAATTCGAAATCACCCAGCGTTTGCGCCAGGGCGCTGCGGATGGCCTCACCGACGTACGGAGCCGCATTATAAACCGGCATGATGACGGAAATGATCATGCGAGGCCCATGGTTTGGAAGGCCGCGGTAAAGCGATGTTCCCACGTATGCTCACGAAGGGCGCGGGCGCGGCCGGCGGTCGCGATGGCGCGGCGGGCCTCGTCATGCGCGAGATAGTGGCGGCATTTCTCGAGCAGCTCCTTGCGGGAGCGCCACGTTTCGATTTCGACGCCCGGGATGAAAAAGTCCGTGAGTTCGTCGCTATGCTCGGCCAGGTAAAAGCCGCCACTCATCGGCACCTCGAAATCGCGCAAGCGCACTTGCGTGAGGCGTGGTGCGGCCTGATTTTCGCCCACCGTCGCGAAACCGAGATTTACTCGAGCGCGGCTGTAGAGTTCGACCAAGGATCGATCGTCAAGCACACCGCCGACCGCGTCCGCCGGAAGGCCATGTGATTTGGGGAGCCAGCGACGCAGCGGATTCCGCGTCGGCGGTGCGACGTGATATTCCCAACGCGCACCCCAGACGCGCACGTCCAGACCTTGCTCCCGCAGCCAGAGAACGGTATCCGGGCGATCCGCATAGCACTGGCCGGCGAAGGCGACATCGAATTCCAAGGGCACGTCGGAAGGTTGGTAGACACGAGGGTTTGCAGCCTCCTGGCAATAGATGGGGTGGGCGCCGAGCGCGCGATAATCCTCGAGACGAAACCGCTCGGGAACGAGGCACCAATCGTAATGCGGCGCGATCTGGCTGACGAGGTGAAGCTGATAGCTCGCATTGCAGAACCAATTCACTGTCACGATGCCGAGCGCGCGAATAGCGTCGAGCACCGCTGGCTCGACGCAAGCATCGTAAAAATAGCTAAAAAAAAGCTGCACGGGTTTTTCCGCGTGAGCGGCGCGGATTTGGGCCAGCAATGCTTTACCGAGACGCGGACGATTGTCCGTAATGAACGCGGCGGCTTCGGGGCGCGCGGGATCGAGGTGCCGAAACGTGGCGGCGAGATCGTAGCGAAACTCAACGACATCGTGCCCGAGCGAAACCAGCGAGTCGTGCAGATTCGCCCGCCAGAGCTGCGAAGCGAAATCGGGATTCGGACTTGAGTCGGCAGCGTAGAAGATCCGCATCAACGGTGGGAGAGGCGACGCCCGAACTGGATCGCCGGGGCCTCCACCCAGCGATGCAGCGCGAGGGAGAGGACCAGGACCAGCGGGGCGCCGATGACTAAAAGCACGATCAGCATTTGAGGAGCAGTGACGGCCGGGAGCGCGCGGAAAATAACTGGCTGCAAGCCCCAGAGGACCAGCATATGACCGAGATATGTACTATAGGACACGCGACCAAGCACCTGAAACGGGCGCGAATTCAGCAACGCTTTGAACCACCCGCGCGCCGCAAATACGGCGGCCAGCGTGGCCAGCCAGAGCGCCAGCGGGATCGAGAGGGTAAGAAAGAGCACCAAAGCGGCGAGGCCCCATAGAGCGGGCGCAACGCGTTCGCCGGAGTCGTGGACCGCGCGCCAGATTTCGTGGGACACGATGCCCACTCCAAAAAGCAGGAGCTTCTGCGGAAGAAAAGCTTCCATCGGAAACCAGACGCTGAGAGGCGGGCTGTAGCGCAGCAACCAGCCGATGCCCGCCAAGGCACCGAAGATCAACCAAGCCGGGCCGCGGCCCTTATCGAGAAAGAGAAAGAGCAGCGGGGCAACGAGGTAAAATTGCCATTCGAGCGAGATGCTCCAGGCGGGGCCAAGGAAGGCGACGGACGAGCGCGGCAGGATCGTCTCGGGGATGGTGCTTTGCAGCATCGGCACGTGCGCGAGCAAATGCGCGGCAAAATGATCTTCCTCGTATTGCCAGTTCTGTCGCAGCGCGGCGAGATGCTCCGCACCCACCAGCGGATCGCCCAACGGAGGATGGCTGAGGATCATCGCGATGCAGGGGCGCACCGCGAGCGAGCCGAGGAGGCAAACGGCATAGGCCGGCCACAACCGGAGGAAACGGCGCGTGATGAAAATCGGATAGGGCTCGCGCGCGTCGTGCCAGAGCTTGTGAATGACAAAACCGCTCAGGAGGATGAAGACATCCACCGCATAGTCCCCGTGCACGAGAATGCGGAGACCGCGACCGAGACCAGCCTCATTGTAACCGGCCTGCTGCAACGTGTGGCAAACGACCACCCACCAACTGAGCAGCCCACGCAAGCCCTCGAGTTCCGGAAGCCGGCGCGGCGCGGGAACGCTCATGCCGCCTTGATTTCCGGGCGTTCGATGGTGAACAGCACTCCGCAACCACTGGCACGATGGGGCTGCGGGCCAGTGGCAATTTCGCCGATGCTGAGGGCGCCGACGCCCTCGGCATAGTAGATTGATTTTTCGTCACTGGTTAGGCCGACGGCGAAGGTCACTTCAGCCGCCGCCAACGGAACATCGCACTCAAAATCCGCGGTATATCGTCCGGGCGAGAGATCGCGCGGCGCGCTCCACCAGGTAACGAGCGGCGACCCGTCGAGATTCTGCAAGCCAAAGCCGGCAATGACATGCGGGAGGGGGCGGTTCAGCTCGAACTCGACCCGCGCACGCCAAGGTTCGCCCAATTGAAAGGTGGAGCGCGCCTTGCCATCCAAACCAGACACGTGAACGGCGATGGCCCGGGCGGGCGCCTCTCCTTCTCCATCCGGCAACTCAATCGTCGAGGCTTGTGCGGAACTATTGAGCGCTATGTAGCGGGCCAGCACGCCATCGACGGCGCCATCTTCGATCACCCGCCCGCCCTCGATGAGCAAGGCGCGACTGCACAGGCTGTGCACGGCGGCCATCTGGTGGCTGACGAAAAGCACCGTGGCGCCGCTGCGGTGCGCGACTTCGTCCATTTTGCCAAGACATTTGCGCTGAAAAGCCAGATCCCCGACGGCCAGAACCTCGTCCACGATGAGAATATCCGGGCGCAGATGCGCGGCGACGGAAAACGCGAGCCGCACGTACATGCCGCTGGAGTAGCGCTTCACCGGCACATCGAGAAACCGCTCCGTCTCGGCAAAGGCGACAATGCTATCGAACTCGCGGTCGATTTCACGCCGGCTCATGCCGAGGATGGCGCCGTTGAGGTAGATGTTCTCCCGCCCCGTGAGCTCGGGATGAAAGCCGGTTCCAACCTCGAGGAGCGAGCCGACACGTCCGCGCAAATCGATTTCGCCCCGGGTCGGCGGCGTAATCTGCGAAAGGATTTTTAAGAGCGTGGATTTGCCCGCGCCATTGCGACCGATGATCCCGAGCACTTCGCCACGACGCACCTCGAACGAGACGTCTTCGAGCGCGTCAAACTCCGTTTCGCGCTGCCGACGGGTGAACGGCTGACGGAATGTTTGCGTGACCAATTCCGCCAGCGTGGTGGCGCGATGCCGTGTCGTCGCCACACGAAACGTCTTGCCGACATGACGCACCGAAATGACGAGATCAGATGACATCGGCAAATTGCCGCTCCATCCGGCGGAAAACGATGAGCCCGGTAATAAAGAGGGCAACTGCCACAGTGCAGGCATAGATGCTGGAACGCACGCCGATCTCGCCGTGACCGAGTAAGGCGACACGGAAGCCCTCGATGAGCGCCGCCAGCGGATTCAGTTTGTAGAGCAGACGCGGCAAACCGGGCGGGATCACGGCGATCGTGTAGCCGACCGGACTGCCATACAGCAGAAACTGCAGGGCGACAGGCAGGACATGGATGACATCGCGATAGGCCACGGCCAGCGCGGCGCAGAGAAGGCCAAGGCCCGTGGCCAGCAACAACAAGAAGACCAGCCAGAATGGCGCGGCGAGCAGGGAAAGGCCGGGGGTTTGACCGGAAATGAAGAGCAGGATGGCCCCGACCACCAGCGCGATGACGAAATCAAGCAGCGTGGACAAGACACCGGAAAAGGGCAGGAGCAAGCGCGGGAAGAAGACTTTGGCGACCAGCGATGCATTGGCGACGAGCGACCCGGAAGCCTTGAGCACGACGCCGTTGAATAGATTCCAGGCGAGCAGACCGGCATAAGCAAACAGCACGTAGGGCTGGTCACCGGAGTCGAGCCGCGCGACGCGGCCGAAGACAAAGGCAAAAATGCCCGCGCCCAGCAACGGCTGCAGCACGACCCAAAGAACGCCGAGCGCCGTCTGGCGGTAACGCAGCTTGATATCGCGCAGGGCCAGCGCAAAGAGCAGATCGCGGAAACGCCACAACCCGGATAGATCAAGCGCCTCCCACGTGCGCGGAGGGCGAATGCGCACGACCGGAGCATTCGCGGCAAACGCAGGCAATTCGTCCATCGCCGGGGCTGCGGACACGGATTGAACAATCGGCGCGCTCATGACGCGACGGTCTCTCCCACAGCGGCCAGCGCCGCGTCGGTCATTTCGTCCACCAATGCGTTGAAATCGTAGGATGGCGACCAGCCCAAAACATTTCGCGCCTGTAAGGCGTCGCCGCGCAGTTCCAGTTCCTCGCTCTCGCGGAAAAAACGATCGTCGGAAACCACGTAATCGGATCCGTCCAGGCCGGCACGGGCGAGGGCGCGCTGGCAGAACTCACGCACCGAGTGCGTAACGCCGGTAGCAATGACAAAGTCGCCGGGCTTCTCCTGCTGGAGCATGAGCCACATGGCGCGAACGTAATCGGCGGCATGACCCCAATCGCGCCGCGCATCGAGATTTCCCAGTCGCAACTCGGTCGCGAGCCCCGCCCGGATGCGCGCCGCACCGGTGACGATCTTTTGCGTGACGAATTCCGGGGAGCGACGCGGACTTTCGTGATTGTAGAGGATACCGCTGCTGGCGTGCAGGCCATACCGCGCGCGGTAGTTGCGCACAAGATCGAAGCCCGCGACCTTGGAAATGCCGTAGATGCTCCGGGGAATGAAGGCAGTACTTTCATCCTGCGGCGTCTCGCGGGCCGCGCCGAACATCTCACTCGTCCCGGCAAAATAAACCCGGCACGCCGGGGCGCAATCGTGGATTGCCGAGAGTAAATAATGCGTGCTGCCAATATTGGCATGCAGCGTCTCGAATTCCTCCTCGAACGAGTAGCTGACGAAACTGGAGGCCGCGAGGTGATAACACTCCGCGGGGCGAATCTTGTTCACGATTTTGAACAGGCTCGCAAAGCTGTCGAGCGACGCCGCGTGCAACTTGATGGCAGCGAGCAGATGACGGATCCGGCCGAGGCGTTGTTCGGGAGCCTCGAGGGCGGTGCGCCGGACCATGCCGTGCACTTCGTAATCCTTCTCGAGAAGCAACTCCGCGAGATAGGAGCCATCCTGACCGGTGATGCCAGTGATGAAAGCAATACGGCGCGACATGCTAGACGTTGGCGCGGTCGCTTTTGGTGGCCGAGGCGTAGTAATCCGGGTAGCGGTAGTAGTAGTACTCCTGCATGGCCTCGGAGACGTCGTTGCAAACAATGCCGATGATATTGGTCTGCCGTTCGCGCAGGAGTTCCAACGCCTTGCGGCTGGCTCGCGTACTCGAGGAGGTGAAGCGGAAGACGAAAACCGCGGCGTCCGCCTTCGGCGCGAGACTGGTCGTGTCATCTGCGGCCATGACGGGGGAACTGTCGAGGATGGTGTAATCGAAATCGGCATGCACCGCCTTGAGAAAATCGTCCGCGCTCTTGCCAAGGTACAACTCGCCGGGATTCGGCACGCCGCGCCCGCGCGAAAGCAGCGTGAGGCCGGGAACGAGCGTGAGTTGCATCGCGTCTTGCAAGTCCTCGTGGCCGGCGAGGACGTCGCCGAGACCGGATTCATTGGACAAACCAAAGGAGCGGTGCAGTTCGCCCCGACGCAGATCGCCGTCCACCAGCAGCACCCGCGAACCGGCCAGTGCGAGCGTGATGGCGAAATTCATGGCCACGGTGCTCTTGCCTTCGTTGGGCACGGCACTGGTGACGAGAATGACCTTGGGGCGCGGCCCCTCGACGGGCAGGAAGATGATCGACGAGCGGAGTGAGCGAAAGGCCTCGGCGAAGGCGTGGCGCTCATCCTCGGGCATCAGGATCGCCGGCGCGCCCGTCTCGCCATCCGCCGGGCTGTGCGGAATCTGCGCGAAAACGCGATCGCGGAAATGGGATTGAAACTCGGTGTAGGAGGCCACGCGGTCGTCGAGTTGATCGATGAGGACAAGGCACAACAAACCGACGAGCAGCCCTAGCGCAACGGCGGTGCCGATGGTGCGAGGAACTCCCGGCTTTTGCGGCTGGGCCGCACTGGCGCGCTGGCGGATCGAGACGACTTCCTGGTCGACGTTCCGGTTGATCTCGACGTTGCCCTTCGAGCGGCTGAGCGACTCGAGCTGCGAGCGCTTGCGGGAGAGACCGGCCTGGATGGTATTGTATTCCGCCAGCCGCCCGCTCAAATCGAGCGCCTTGGTCTCCCACTCCTGGATGGTCTTCTCCAGGTTCTGAATTTCGAGCCGCGTGCCCTCACGGCGTCGCTCGAGATCCTCGGTGCTCTGCTTGCGAAAGACGTCGATGAGCTGCTGCTGCTGCGCAATCTGCCGGTCGAGATCCACGATGATGGGATGCTTGGGGCGAAGGTCCTTGGCGTATTCCGTGCGTTCCGTGCGCAAGACTTCGATCTGCTGCCGGGCGCGCGTGTATTCCATGTCAGCCCGACTGGCCGCCCGGGGATCGCCGCCGGCGGCGTCCTTGTTGTTATCCTTGTTGGTGGCGCGCCGGCTTTCGTCGCGGGCCATCTTTTGATCGACCTGAAAGAGATCCAGCAACTGCGCCTCATTTTTCAATTCAGCCAGCTGCGTGTTGAGCTTGGCGAGATAGGCTCCGGCGCTGTTGCCCCCCTGCTCGAGGAAGCCCACGTTGTTCTCGCGCTGAAAGGTGATGAGCTTCTCCTCTTCCTTGCGGACGTCGCCCTGCACCCGCGCGATTTCATCTTCGATGGAGCTCTCGGCGTCCTCGCTCTTTTGCGTCCGCATTTCGCGCCGGGTGGCGATGTATTCATGCATGATCGCATCGAGAAATTTCTGCGGGTAGGTCGGTTCCGCCCCGGTCGCAGTGAGGATGAAAATGGACGTCTGCGGCAGGGGCGCGACCATGAGATCGATGGGAGTGGCGGCCAGTTCCGGGTGCGCGCCGCGCACGAGAGCCTCGGCGCGCTGGCGGACCGCTTCATCCTGCATGAGTTCGCGCTGCGTGGAGATGAAGAGATTCATTTCCTCCGTATAGGTCGCACCCTCGGGCAGATTGATTTTTCCGCTCACCATCATGCGCCCGGTGGAGACATACACGACCTGCTGGTGAGCCATCTTCCAGGCGCCGATGGCCAAACCTGCGCAGGTGGTGAAGAGCACCAGCCACCAGTATTTCCGCAACAGCGCGCGATAACGGTAGAGCTTGGTATGGATCAGGTACCACCAGGAGGCGGTATCATGTTCGCGCCCGGGCGCTGGCGAAGAGGGAGTATCCATCGCAGCTCAGAAATTCACAAATTTCTCAGGAACGATGATCGTGTCGTCGGGCAGCAGCTCGGGATCCTTGTCGAGTTCGCCACGCACCGTGATCGCATCGAGGTCGATGATGGTCGTTTGTGCTGTGCCGTTGGCGGTTTTACGCACGAGTTTGATCTTCCGGCGATTGGCGAAATCCGCGAGGCCACCAGCCTTGAGGATGGCTTTGCTGAGCGTGAAGCGCTCGTCAGGCGGAATCTCAATCGGACCCTGCTGGTGGACCTGGCCGCTGAGGTAGATGCGCCCACGTGCCTTGGAGCTCACCGCGTCGAGGCCGACGATGACTGTGGCCTTGTAAAAGTATTCCTTCTCGAGCAGCGGCCTGATCGAGTGCGCGAGCTCCTTGCAGGTGCGGCCAGATGCCTGCACGCGACCGATGAGTGGCACCTCGACTTCTCCACTATCGGCGACGGTCAGCCCCACGGGCTGGCGGCGCTCTTCCACCACCCGATAGCTGAGGCGATCACCCGCGCCCAAGCGGCGCGAGGAATCGAGAACCTCCATGGAAGTCGTCGCCGCGACCACGGCGGAGGCATCGCCGACCGGGGGCCTTTCCGCGGGGGCCGACTGCTGCGCATCGACGGGCGCGACGGTCAGCAGCAGGATCAGGCCGCAGAAGAGCCATGCATATCGAGCGATCGCGAGATTCATGGGTTAGAAGTCGTATCTTACGACCAATGTGCCAATGTTCTGGTAATAACTGCGCAAAGGCAAATCAGAGTCCTTTTTCACGTAACGATAGCCGAGGTCGACGGAAACCTTGTTGCCAAGACGCCAGGCCAGCGACGCTCCGCCGCCCCAGCGAAAGGAGTCCTCGGAATTCTGGGCCTCCATCGTGCCGGATTCATTCGCGCTCTCGGCGAACCCTTCGATGGAAGCGGTGAGCCGCGGATTGATCCGCCATTGCGCCAGGTAACGGGCGTAGTTGTACTCGAAATAGTTGACCTCGAGGCCGAGCCGAGCCTCATGGCCGGCGCTCAGTGAATGGCTCCAGTACTGGTTGAGACGTTGCGCCACGGTAGCGTTTGCAAACCAGCCGGTGTAATCCGTCGTGTCCCCGCTGAGGCCGCCCTGGCTGAAATTCATTCCCTGGTAGCCACCGGTGATCCGCAAGGTGGTGTAGTTCGAGAGTGTGGTCTCCACAAATGGCCCGGCGCTCCAGGTCGTCCCGTCGTTGTTGAATCCGGTGCGGTAATTCACGAGCGCGGCGCTGCCATCCAATCCGACGATCATCGCATCGCTCAACTGCAAGCTGGCGCTGGCGGAAAACTGCTCCTCCTGTCGATCGAGAAAATCGAAGTCCTTGCTGAACGTGCGGTAATCGAAGTGATCGTAACCCAGCACGATCTTCAGATCGTTGAAGTCAAACAACGCCGTGACTCCCGCGGCATTTTGAAACCGGTCGAAGCGCGCCGTGTTGCTCAGGGTGGGCTCGTCGATCGGATTTTGCAGAATGGCAAACCGGTCGTGAAAGGTGAGTTTCAAAACGCCGCCAACGTAGACGTCGAAGGAGATTTGCGATCCCGGGTCGAGCAGGAGGCTGCGCGTGTCGAGGTCACCGTGCTGTGTGTATTTGGCGTAAGCGACGCCGATGTTGAAGCGCAGCGTATTGAGCGTGGTGACGTGCCACGCGCTGTCGATCTCGATCGACGGACGCAATATGAGATCGCTCTGGCGATCCTTTTCGGCCAGCCCGACGTTGTCGTTGTATTCCACCCCGAGTGAAGCGGAGGCGGAAAAATCAATCGGCCCCGCCTTGAGAAAAGCGTTCGTCATGGTCTTCTCCGGCTTCCGTGCCTCGGAGGAGAGCGAACCGGCGTAGGAGGGTCGAATCGATTCTTGCGCAAAACCGCGGGTCGCCAATAAAAACACCCCTATCAAAACGAGATGCCAGCAGACAGTTTTAGTAGAGTGGAAGGCCGGTTGAAATTTCAATTCGCTATTTGTGGGGAATTACACGTAGTGTGAAAAAGCCAGTTGACAATAATAATTATCAGCCGTGCTGTAGACCATATTCTACATATTTTCCCGTATGAAGCATCGATTACACCTACCGCTCTATTTTTTGGGGTTAATTGCGTCGCTTCGACTTGCCGTAGCAGTGGACATCACGGCAGCGTTGCAGCAAGAAGTCGCGGCTAATACGGCTTCCGCTCCGGCGGCGATCAATCGAACGCTCAAGGCCGCCGGACCCAATGCGGCCTCACTCGCCGGGCCCGCCACGATTGCCGCGATCCAGAGTCTCGGTGCGGACGCCACCTCAAAGCAAATTGCCGCCATAGTCTTTGCGGCCGTCCGTGCGGTACCCGACAGCGCCTTGCGCATCGTGCGCGCGGCCGTGAGCACTGCGCCCAATGCCGCTCCGGAGATCGCCGCCGCCGCCGCTCGCGCCGTACCCAATCCATGGAAAGAAGTACGCTATCAACAAGGAGCACCGCCCGCAACGTCACCACAGAACACGACGCTGCTGGCGGGCAATCGTGAGCCTGATTTCAAATCCACGGTTGATCCGACCTTCCTGGACGCACTCGCGGCCGTGCTCGACCCTGCGGCGCCGGGCGATCCCATGTCGCTGGCCGAGGCCATCGTGCAGACGGCCGTCGATACAAACTCAAGCGTCTCTTTGGCTGCGGTACAAGGTGCGGTCGACGCCGCGTTGTACGGCGACCCAGGCGAACTCTTCAACCGCGTGGGCGGCGTGCGGGGCATTTCCGGCGTGGGCGATGCCGGAAATAGCAACTACGCGAACGAACCGTTTGATCCGAACGATCCCAACGGACCAAAGGCCAAGAAAAAAGGGCTCGTCGTGAGGGGACCGAACAATCCCAATCCGAATCCCGTCAGCCCGTAGGGCGGTGCATTCGGCGACGCTCGCCGATGTGATTTGAAAGACGAGTGAGCGATTCATCCTCCAATCCGTTGGTGCAATCCATCCTGCTGCGCCTGAGGAAGGCGCTCGCGTATCTGCTTTTGCTCGTCCTGGTCGGTGGGGGGTGCTGGGAGGCATTTGCGTATATGAAGCTCCACCTGGCGCTCCGGCGCGCGCATCGCGAATTTTCAAACAGAGAGTTCATGCGGGCGGAGTTCTGGACAGGCCGCGCTTTCAGTGTGGACAGAGTGAATATCGAGGCGACGCGACTCATGGCGGAAATCAATGAAGCGCAGGATAAGCCCGAGGCACTCCGTTGGCGGATCCTGGTGGCGCAACGCGCACCCGGCAACGCGGGAGACATCATGGCTTGGGCGAAGAGCGCCTTTCGGTTTGGTCAGCGCGAAATGGCCTTCAAGGCCCTGAAGAGTCTCCCGGCGGAATTTCAAAATCAAAACGCCGAGTATCACGAGCTCATGGCCGGCTGTGCGTTGGCCGGTCATGATGCCGGACTGGCGGAGGAGCATTTCCTCAAGGCGGCGGAACTCGACCACGCGAATCCCGTGCACCGGGTCAACCTCGCAGCGTTTCGGCTGACCAACTCCTCCCGCTCCGAGACGCGGGCAGCAGCCGCGCGGGATCTGGAAGCCGCGCTGGCCGATCCCCACGCGAGCCTCTTTGCCGCGCGCGCGTTGCTCTTCGATGCGGTTCGCCGCCACGATCGCTCCGCCGCGCAACGGTTCGCTGAAAAGCTGCGTTCGATCCCGGAGCACAATTTCGGGGACGACCTGAGCTGCCTCGAAGTCATCATGGGTGAGCCCGCTTTCCGCCCGGCGCTCACGGAGATCGAGCACCGCGCGGAATCGGACGCACCATGGACCATTGAGATGGGAAATTGGTTGAACTCCCACGGCATGGCCGCCGAGACGCTACACTGGTTCGCCCAACTCCCGGAGGCGACCCAATCAAATATTCGCCTGCAAATGGCGGTCGCAGAAAGTTACCTCACCACCGCCGATTGGAACGGGCTCGTCGCGTTCCTGGAAAAGCGCCACTGGGACGACGGCGAATTCCTGCGCCGCGCCATGATCATCCGCGCCAAACGGGAATCCTCCCAGCCATGGGAAAAGGAGTGGAGTGAACTGGTCACCACCGTGGAAGCGAATCCACCCGATGGCTTTCTGCTGGCGCAAGTGACGGTGGGTTGGAGATGGCGCGCGGAAACGATCCAGTTGCTATGGGGAGCGGCGAACCGTCCGGCGACAAACTCGCTCGCCTTGCAGTCTCTTTGGGATCTTTACTCGCAGACGAATGAAACGCGCGAAATGCTACGCGTCGTCAAAGCGCAGCTCGACCTGGATCCATCGAACGCGACCAAGAAGAACAACACGGCCTTTCTCTCGCTGCTTTTGTACGGCGCCTCCGAGGGCTCCGAACGTCTCGCCCGGGAGGCCTTCACTTCGAATCCGAAAGTGCCCGAATGGGCGGCGACTTATGCGTATGCCCTGCATCTCGGGGGAAAAGAATCTGCGGCCAAAAAAGTGATCAACGAGTTATCTCCCGAAGCGCGCGCCCGTCCGGGTATCGCGCTCTATTGCGCGATCGTCCAGGCGGCCAATGGGGATGACGCGCAAGCCCGCGAGTCCCTGGCAAAACTCGATCCGCGCGGGATGCTTTCCGAGGAGCGGAAACTGGCCGCGGACCTGGCGCAACAACTCAAGGTCGCCAGCCGCTGATCTCACACTCCGCTGGGATGATCCTTCGCGATCGAGGCCGGCTCCTTGATCTCCTCGTGCTGTCTGTCGGTCGCCGGGCCGACCGATGGTTGCTTGATCAGATCAAAGAACTGTCCGGTGAGCGTCGTCGGAACCTGCGCATCGATGCCATAGCGCGACGGCCAGGATTTCGGCAGCCAGGCGGTGCCGAAGATCCGGTCGATGAGCGGGAAAAGGAACGCGAAGTTGCGGTCGCGATGCTGATCGTTGGTATGGTGCCAGTGGTGAAAGGCCGGTGACGAAATCAGCCACTCCAAAGGGCCCAGGCGCACACGAATATTGGCGTGGATGAAGAAGGTCCAGGCCGTGCCAAAGATCGTCACGATCGCCACTACGGGATCGATGTGGGGGCCCGTCGTCTGCGCCAACCCAAGGAGATAAACGGGCGCCAGCCCCGATAGCCGCGTGAACACCATATCGAAAGGATGCGCGCGTGTATTGACCAGCCAGTCGAGTTCTTCGGCGCTGTGATGGATGGCATGGAAGCGCCACAGCCGCGGCGACGCATGCATGGCGCGGTGCCCCCAATACGCGCCAAGGTCATTCACGACCAGCGTCAGCAACAGCTTCACCCACAGCGGCCACGCTGCGACCGTGGAATAATAGCCACCCGGATTCAGCTCTGCCAGGCTCCGGGAGAGCATGGCCAGCGGCACGGAGATGAACGCCGCCGGCACCAGGCTGTTGATGAAGTACCACCCCAGATCCACGCCGATCTGCTTCCGCCAGATCTTCGCGGGATGCAGCGCGCACAGCCGCTCCAACGGGACGAAGATGGCGACGAGGATCACGAGCCAGAGGGCGAGCCGTCCCGCATCGACCATCAAACCCAGCGCGTGCCGGAGGAGCTGATGCGTCATGGGGGCGAAATTATTTTGCTGAAAATTACGACCCGCTTAACCGATTCTCCCTCAACGGTATACGCCGCTGAATTCACGCCGCCGGCGCGAATTCCGACCGGCGGCGACGGCGGCGGACCATCTCGAAGCCGATGCACACCGCACCAAATCCCGCGAAGACCATCCAGCTCGAAAACTCCGGGACGACTTGCAAGTCCACCCCGGCCAGCAGGGCAAAGGGCGGCTGGCCATTGGGAGTTCCCGAGGCCAGGAACGACAGCGTTTCCGTGGTGTTGTTGGCGTAGAAGTAGAAGGTCTGCTGAAACCAGCCGCTAAAGCTTTCCGCCGGGTTATTGACGACCGGGGTCGTGAAATTGCCGGCGACGTTCCCCGTGCCCATGCTCACTGTCCACTGCGACGTCGTCGCTGTCGTGAAGGTCCCCTGTTGCTGCGCGCCCCCGTAATAAAACTTCAGCGCATACGTCTGCCCCACCGTCAGGCCCGTGATGACTTGCGTGAGCGCGCCCTGCTCGAAGGCGCCATCCGCCGCGATAAAATTTCCACCTCCGGGCGGCGCGGTCCAGGTGCTCGCCCCGCCATTGTGCGACCCCCACATGTAGGTGTTGCCGTAACCGGCACCGGTATTGAATTGACCAGGCGCCTGGTTGGGCTGGCCGGCGTTGGCCCCGCTGGCCTGCGTCCCTTGGTCCACATTGGTCGCCGAGTAGACAAAGTTATATCCCGCCGTCGTCCAATTCGCCACCGTCAGCGTGCTCCCGGTCCCCGTGCCAAACTGGCCGAAATACGGCGCCGACAACGCAGGCGCCCCGGAATAGGTGACGCTGGTAAAATTGCCATCCTGCACCAAATTCGCCGGCGCGCTCTGGACCAGGGTCAGGGCGAAAACAGCAAGGGCGGTAGTGCGGAAGGAGGTTCTCAAGGTGGGTGCGGGGTTTTCCAGCAGTGGACGTACCAAATGGGCTGATTTGGCACACCGCGGCGGAAATACAGGTCGCAAGCGCTAGGCTCCCAGTGTGGCGGGTTTACGTCGAAGCGCAAGTACGTATTCTTCCGGAGTTGTGATTTCCACAGTTATGCCGTTTTCTTGAATAGCCAGACTTCCTGCTGATGCCCGCCTCTCTCCCATCTCCCACGGACGCTCCCGGCCTGCCGTCGGCCAGCGCCCCCCCACGGCGAGGCAGGGGCCCGGCTGCCCTTTTCCTCACCGCCGTCGTCCTGGGACCCGCCCTCTCCCTCTGGCATCTGCACGGGCAATGGGTTCCGGACGGCGCGTATGCCTATGGCTGGATCGTCCCGGTAATGGGCGTCTACCTCGCCAAAATCCGCTGGGACGACCGCCCGGCCCCCTCCGCCCCTTGGAACGGCGTGGCCGCTCTCGTCGTCCTCCTCGCCCTGCTCATCATCCCCGCCCGCTGGCTTCAGGAAGCCGCCCCCGAACGCAGCATCTGCGGCTGGGTCCATGCCCTCTCCGCCGTCGGCATCTCCCTGTCCCTCATCGCCCTGGCCGGCGGCACCGCCTGGGTGCGCTGGTTCAGCTTCCCACTCGCCTTCCTCCTCACCGCCGTCCCGTGGCCGCACAGCATCGAGCTGCTCGTCACGAATACCCTCATGCACAGCACCGCCGGCGCCACGGTGGAAATCCTCTGCCTCATCGGCGTGCCGGCCGCCCAGGTCGGCAATCTCGTCCACATCGAAACCGGCGTCATCGATATCGATGAAGCCTGTAGCGGCATCCGTTCGCTGCAAGCCATGGTCATGCTCTCGCTCTTTCTCGGCGAACTGTTCCGTCTCGTGCCGCCGCGGCGCCTGGGGCTCATGGCGCTCGGCATCGCCCTCACGCTCGTCGCCAATGTCATCCGCACCGTAGTCCTCTCCAGCATCGCCGTGGCCCATGGCATGAGCGCCGTCGACCGCTCTCACGATGGCGCCGGCGTTGCCGTCCTCATCTTCTCGCTCTCCACCACGCTCTGCGCCGCCTACCTGCTCCGTCCGAAAAAAGCGCCCGCACCGACGCCGCCCATCCCTTCCCCCAGCGCGCTCCCATTCCCGCTCCCGTTCCATCTCAGCGCCGCACTCGTGCTCTGGTTCGTCGTCGCGGAGATCGCCGTGGAAGCCTGGTACCGCGTGCGCGAACCCAAATGGCAGGGCTGGAGCTGGAGCATCCAGTGGCCCACCCAAAGCAAAGCCTTCAGCTTGATCGATATCCCCCAGCGTTCCCTCCGCCTGCTCAGTTGCGACGACGCCCATGGCGCCGCCTGGCTCGAGCCGGCCGACGGCAGCGACTGGTCCGCCTATTGGATCCGCTGGAACCCCGGCAACCCGCAGGCCGAATCCGCCAAAGTCCATCGCCCCGACGTCTGCCTCAATTCCCAAGGCGCCACCATGGACCGCGACCTCGGCACGCGCCTCAGCACCGTGGGCGGATTGCAGATCCCCTTTCACGGCTACACCTTCCGCGTCGGCGAAACCGTCCTCTACGTCTTCTACTGCCTCTACGAGGAAATGCCCGGTGCGAAATCGCCCGCCACCGCCAACCCGCAATTCGAAGCGACCGACATGTTCCAGCGCGCTTGGGAAGGCCGCCGCCACATCGGCCAGCAAAGCCTGGAAATCGCCGTCACCGGCTTCCGCTCCGAACAAGCCGCCCGCGAAGCCTTCGAGGCACACCTCAAGACAATGATGCAAGTCCGCCCCGGCGCGGTCTCTCAATAGCGACGACCACGCTCCTGTAGCGGCGGTCTATGACCGCCGAGACCTCGCTCACGATCCGGCGGTCATAGACCGCCGCTACAGAAATCGTCTCCTCGTTACCAAAGTGAGGCTTTGGTAACGGGGGAACCTGCTCTAAAGGCAGAGGCTGGGGAGGCCAGAAGCGGGAGGGGGTGCGAAGCTGCGGTGACATTCCATGCTGAATAATCAAACCTCATGACTGATTCCACTCTGGGCGCGACTGAACGAGGACGCATTGCGACGGCGGAGTTGTTCCGCCGGAGGTCGCCCATAGGTGGAATGGCGAGGGCGCTTTTGCTCTGCGGAGCGCTCTTGAGCGGGGGGTGCGCGGCCTACGGCCCGCCGCACGCGGGAGAGCGGACTTATCGCGACCTGGTTTTCGCGGAGCCGGGCGGACATCCCTTGCGCATGGACGTCTATGTCCCGCAGTCTTCGCAACCGGTGCCGGTGGTGATGTGGATTTTCGGGGGGAGCTGGAAGATCGGGAGCAAGGGGTATCACGTGAATTTGCGCGATCTCACCCGTTCGGGGATCGCCGTGGCGTCGATCGAATACCGCTTGAGCGGGACGGCGAAATATCCGGCGCAGTTGGACGACTGCGAAACGGCGCTCCGGTGGTTGCAGACGCACGGCCGCTCCCTCGGGCTCGATCCGCGACGGATCGGAGTCAGTGGCGAGTCGGCGGGCGGCCATTTGGCCGCGCTGTTGGGCACGGTCGAAGGGACACCGCGGATTCGAGCGGTCTGTGCGCTCTATCCCCCGACGGACTTGGTGAGCCTGGGTCGGAAATACGCGAATCCCAAAGGGCCCAGCGACATCGAGCGGCTGCTCGGGGGACCGATCGAGCATAAGCTCACGCTGGCCGCGGCAGCCAGCCCAGTGAATCATGTCAGCTCCTCATCGCCGCCATTTTTGATCATTCACGGAGCTCGCGATGAACTGGTGCCCCTGGAACAAAGCCGCGAGTTGCAGCGTCGTCTCACGCAAGCGCACGTCCCATCGCGTCTCATCGTTGTGCCCGGAAAAGGGCATTGGTTTCTCCTCGATGCACGCCAGTTGAACGAGGTCGCGGAGTTCTTCCGTTCCCACCTCTGAGCAGCGGCTTGCGGTCGCTGTCAGACGGGGCGAGGGAACATGCCTTTCCTCCCCAATAGAGCCGGGGTCCGATCGAATCGGGAACACCGCAGACGGTCCTCCGGCAAACGCTTCGTAAACGAGCGATCATACACAAATGTAAGAAAGTTTCCTATGCCTCCATAAGGAATTTTCTTATTAGTTGGGTATGAACTCGGCGTATCCCGTAACGCTTGACCCGGTCGCCGCCGCCGTGGAGGAGCACCTCCGGGAAATGCAAGCCGGCGGCTATGGCGAGCTGGTCGTTGAATCCAAACCACCGGGAATCATGGTCGGCTTTGGGGGCGTATGGGCCCGAGGAGAGAACTACGATATCGCCCTCGTGCGCCTGGCTGGGGCCGTCCTCAACGATACGCGCATGGGAAACGTATTCCTGCAACGCATTCGCGCCTCGATCCCAACGGGCAAACCGGAATAATGTCTCACTGCGGAGCAGCCGCTGAGGCGCGGAAGAAAAGAATAGAGAGACCTGATTCTGCGGCGCCTCATTGCGCAGTCTAACGCCGTCTCCGCCACCCATGAAGCGCGGCTACTTGAGAGCGGCGATGTTAATCGTGGTCTGCGCCAGTTTGGTCAGCTTCACGTCGGTCGCCGCCTCTTCATTGAGAGTCTTCTGGAGCACATTCGCGCACTCCTTGTCACCGAGCGTTTCGGCATAGGTCCGGGCGCAGCCGTAGCCAGCCATCTCGTAATGCTCGACCCGCTGCGCGGCGGCAATGAGGCCGGCATCGCGCACCTCTTCATCGGCTTCTTCCTCGATCATCTCGGCACCTTCTTTCAACACACCCTCCATCCCTTTGCATTTCGGGCCGCGCGTGGATTCGCCATGCTTGGCGAGCAGCTTTTCGAGACGTACGGCGTGCTCTTTGGTTTCTTCCAAGTGTTTCTGGAAGCCGGCTTTGAGCTTCGCATTGGAAGCCGCCTTGACCATTTTCGGCAAAGCTTTGACGATCTGCTTTTCCGCGCTGTAAAGGTCCTTGAGTTCGGTGATGAAGAGGTCCTTGAGGGTTTGTAGTTCCATGGATATTAGTTCGCTCCTGCTTTGTTAAGCGGCTGTAAGAGAACACCCGAGCTACGTTTATGTGACCTGGCGGCACAAAAATGGGCTGCGGAGGATCAGACCTTCCGCAACCCAAAATAGGTTGGCTCTTAACTCGAGCTATTAGTTGCCGCCGTTACCCTTGGGAGGGTTTGGCGGGGGCGTCGCCGGCTTGTCGCCGGAGGAACCGGGCTTGGCGGGACTACCCGGTTGCGGTGTCACCTTGTCGTCGCCCGACGGCTTGGTGGGAGCGGGAGCGCCCGGTGCCGGAACGGGAGCGCCGGGTTGTTCAGGAACCGGCTTATCGCCGGGTGACCCGGGCTTGGCCGGAGCGGTAGGCTCCGCGGCGTACAGGCCTGCGGTTAACATGGCGGTAAGTGCCGCGGTGAGAATACTGGCAGTTAGTGTTTTCATTTCGAATAGCACATCGCATCCCGACAGGGCCCCGGCTGCGGCAATAGATTAAAACGTGATCTATCGCGCCGATAGATTCTGCTCCCGCAGGCGCGTTCGCGCCTGCTGCCGGCGCGGATTCCCGCGAGTCACTTTAAAGGAATCATGACTCGCGCGTCTTTGTCGTGGACGATGAAGGCGAGGACTTGCGTGGTGCTGGTCCCGGGATTGCGGGAGACGACATGCGCGGATTCCGGCGGTTCGTAGAAGCGGTCGCCGGCGGTCAAGCGCTGGAGCGGCTGGCCTTCCAACTGGAACTCCAGTTCGCCGGTGAGGACGTAGCCCACCAGGAAGCCGGGATGCTGATGCGGCGGGGTGGAATCGCCGGGGGCAAAGGTCGCCCGCAAAAGGATGATTTCACGGGTGGGGTCGCCGGGGTACGGCTCGCGTAGCAATTCGACCGGCCGGGACGTGGCGGCGGCGTGGGCCGCGGCGGGCAGTTCGGGTGCTTCGTTGGGCGGTCGATTGACCGGCTCTGAATTGGCCACTTCTTCCATGGAGGCTGTTTTCATATGGTTTCTCCGTGGCATATTTTGAGGAATTTGTCAGCCTCTTGTTGGTCGGGAGGAGATGCGGGATTTCGGGTCGCACGCGCCGGACGACCAAGCTAACGGGTGAACTCTCGATGGGCTTTTCCCCGGTCCAAACTTTTCGTTTGCCATGGTCTGCGCCTCGCGGCGCAATCTATGATCAAATCTTTGAAGACTTCGTCACCATCAAGGAAGCGACGGCGCGCTTCCCTCCAGTTCCTCGCCGTGCTCCTGCTTTTCGGGAGTGTGGGTTGCAAACCGGTTCCCCCCTCGTCCGCGCAGGCATCATCATCGGCGTCGCAGACCCTGGCGCAAGCGGTGGCCTCGCCGGCGCCGGCGGGGCGGAGTGAGACGGAGACCTTCTTCGCGGACTGGCTGAAGGCGCATGGGGAGAAGGCGGTGGTGGTGGACGCGCGGGGCGTGGGGCTCAAGGGAAATGAGACGCGGCTCAAAGCTTCCACTTATGGGGTGAATCCGACCAAGGCGGGGACGCTTTCGGTGGAGATGGAGTTTCGGGTGGCGCTGCCAGGCGGGGGCGAGATCGTGGAGTTCCTGGCCGGCGTCGGGGAGGACGAGACGAAGGCCCGGAAGGATTGCCTGGCGAATTTCATCCTGACGACCTTTCACGTGATTTATAAATCGTTCATGAATGCGGCGGATCCGCACCAGGAGATCGAGACGATGGCGATCGATGGGCAGGACCGGGCGGTGGCGCGGGGCAATCTGTATGTGCGCGGGCAGAGCGGGTTGGACGACGCCCAGATGAAAGCGATCAACGAAGGCATTCGCGACCTGCTGCGGCAGCAGCATTTCGATGGGCGGCCGCATTGGGTGAAGATCGTCTACGGGCAAATGAAGAGTCAGCCGATGACGGTGGCGACGACGCGCGACAACCACGACGACGACGCGCTGACCGCCGCGGTGGTGAAGCAGATCGCGTGGCCGGCGCGGGACGAATTCTACATGGCGAAGCAATTCATCGTGATCCAGTAGGAGGCGGCGCGGGCGGCGGATAGAGGAATGGACGATGGAAGATGGAAAAGAGCTCGCGTGGTGTAGGGCGCGTGTCCCCACGCGCCGG
>NZ_JBDUCX010000388.1:0-3609 GCF_040003245.1 Chthoniobacter sp. | reverse complement strand
CGATCCGAGCCGTCGAAAGCAGCCGCCGCGCATACAGCAGTTCTTGAATTTGCGCAGTGAACCGCATGGGCACGGATCGTTGCGACCGAGCTTTTCGAGAAGCTCTTCGTTGCCGTGGATGACGCGCAGACCCCTTTTGACCTGCGTTTCGGATGGGCACCCTTTTCGGCGTTTACTGGTGCGCTCGAAAAAAGGGCTCGTCGTAGTGTGAGTGTGAATCTGCCATACGGCCTCCTTGTTGAGTGAGCCGCGAGTGGATGCAAGCCGACTCTAATAGTCAAGGACGACGGCAGTTTGAAGAATCGTTGCGATGATTTTGACCGAACGGAAAGATCGGTAGCGGAGCGCGCGGCGCGGATCATCGCCGCCCGCCCACCAACTTGGCAATCTGTGCTGCGACCGTCTGCCGACCGTTGCGCAGACCCCCGGCGTAGACGTATCTAATGGGAGAACTTGGAGGGTGTCGCATCGTCTATCGACCATGTATTGTTTGGGTCGTTCTACACACACTTGCGTGTCTCCTCCGACGTATCCGAGCGAGACTGTCAACAGCGACGGCTGAGCGCATGCTATGTCACGTTCAATGGCGATCGCATTAAGCCGCAAAACGGCAGGCCACGATTCTACAAACACTTCTATGGCCACGGCGGGGGCTAGGCGGGCTAAGGCACAGCCTTAGAAAAGCTGCCAACTCCGAATCCACAGCTCGACCGCGACCGCATTCAGGATCGGCCATAGGTTCGGCGTGTAGCCTTGGGCGGCCTGCAGAAGCTCATCACGCAGCGCCTCTTTGCCCACCAGCCTGTTCGCCACGAGCCAGCCTTCCATGAGTAACTCCTCCACTACGGATTGGTGCGCCTGGAGACCGAGCTGGTAGATGCCGGAGTGGTCTCCCTTCGCATGCCGCTCGACGATAGATTGCGGGATGCGTCCCGCTACGGCTCGGCGAAACAAGATGCGGTCGTCGCTCCCGGACAGGAGTGCTTCCATAGGCAATGCGAGCGCCAGCTCGACGACCGGCTGGGCGAGAAACGGATGCTCCACGATGTGCTCGGGCGAGCGAAAATGCCGATCCGCCAATGCCGAAGCGTCATATATCTCGAAAAGCTGCGCGCGTTTTGCCGGCGAGACATCCTCCAAACTATTCCAGAACGACGGCGCTGAAATGACGGCGGCCGCCGCTCGGGTCAACTCTTTCGCAGCCCAAGCGGGTGGAGGTAGCGGCTGCCAGTAGGTCGCAAAACGCCTTTGTCGTAGCCCGATCAGGAGGCTCTTCCAAAGCAGCGGCAAATATGGGGTGCCCGTGTTTGTGGACTCTGCGCTCAGCTCAGCGCCAAATTTCCCGAAATCGCCAGCGAGGCAATGGTCGGCAAGGAAATGCGGTATGTCGCCACGGGCTTGAAAAACTTGGTCGCCTCCGAAGCCGTTCAGCAAGCAGCAGGCAGAAGCCGCCCCAGCGTGTTGCGCCCGGTGCATCGCGCCGGTAAGCATGTGCGGCGTAGGGCGATCCCACTTGCGAGTGAGCGTTTCCTCGAGGGAGGCAAACGGAAGCCCCTCTGCAAAATCGACCTCGACCATTTCAGCGCCCAGGAACTCAGCCAACTCCCGCGCAAATGGCAGTTCGGTAGCCGACGCGCTATCAGGGTGATGAAGAGTGACAGCTTTCACGCGGACGGACCGATGTCGCACCGCCTCCCCTACGGCGGCAAGCAGTGCTGAGGAATCCAGTCCGCCGGACACATCCACGCCGATTTCGACCTGCTCCCCCACGACAGCCGCCACGGTTCCGGCGAATACTTTCCACAGCACATCGGGCTCAGGAGATACGCTCTGAGCGATGAACTTCGCAGGATTCCAAAAAAGCCGTGTGCTGGTCCCGCGCGAACTCCATTCGAGCACGGTTCCCGGACAAAGCTCCGACACTCCAGCCAATGGCATCCGCGGAGTCGGGCGCGTGCCTGCCAGAACAAAGGAGGCCAGACTTTCCGCATCCACGCTCAACGGAAGGACACCAAGCGCTGCCAGCGCATCGAGCTGCGTTGCGAAGACCGAACCTTGAGGGCATGAGGCGTGGAAAACCGTGTGCAGGCCGGTCGGGTCGCGGAAGATCGATAGTCGCTGCGCGTCCTCATCGGCTACAGCGATGACATAGCGACCCCACACGTTCTCGGTAAGCCACCCGCCTCCCGAATCGAGAATGGCGCGACCAGCCGCACCGACGATTTCGGGCGAGACTAGGCCGCCTTTTCCATTGAGTCGCTCATGGACCCGACCGGAGACAACGATCGGGCAGGGTTTTCCGAGGCCACCTGCTGTCATGTGATCGGCACCATCGTTGCAGGCAATTGCTCCCCAAGACTGCCGCCATCGAACGCGCGGATGAGGGCCGCGGGAAAGCCGGGAGCAAACTTCCGCGACGAAGGCCGGCGTGCCGGCACAGCCAATCAAGAGCGACATGCTGCGCTCCCCGGCGATACGACCAGGATGGGAGCGAGCCGCCGCTGGACTTCACTGCTGTCATTGACTACCCGCCCGGCGTGCTCGACCCAGGCATGGGCGTAGAACGGAAACTTCTGCACGCCGATCACCAGAACGCATTCGAGTCCTCCCCAAAGCGCTAACAACACAAGCGCGCCCGACCCCACGAGGCAATCAACCTTTCTTGGATACCACCTCCGCGCCATTTCCACCGCATGGAGCAGCGCGGCCAACTGATTTTCTTCCGAAGAATTTAATGTGATGGTCTTAGGCCGCATCGGCTGGTCCTTGATCTCGCGCACGAGGTCCTTCAGACCGCCGCGGAGGAGAAGTTCAGCGCGAAGAATCGCCCACCCTGCCTTAAGAACCTCGATAAATGTGGAGCCGCCGGTCGCGTGCGCCAAATCGGCGAGGTGCGGCCTCCATTCACACACCGTGAGGCCTCCCCGTTCGCGGGCGCAGGCGACCTTGAGTGCCTCGTTTTCATCGTTCCCGACAGAAAGGATCTCCTCCTCCTGCAAAAAATCGATTAGCGCGCGCTCCTCTTCCTTCAGTTCCTCGGGCTCGATCGCTCTGCCGAGCAAACCGCACAGACGTTCGCTGTCCTCTGCTGCCAGCCCGCTATATGCGTCGCGGGAAAGATCAAGAAAAACATACCCGCCGGGTAGCCGAGCGGCGAATACCTCGCGTGCAAGCGCGATCATCTGGTGCCTCTTTCCGCACTCGAAAGAGTCGCGCACTCAACTATTGCAGCCAGCAGGTTACGGCTTGGTGCCTTGGCTTTCGCTGCTGCGCCCGGACTTGCCTTTCGTGAGCTTCGTGGCGGAGCCATAGGTGACGAGCGCCGGCCGCTTCGCTTTGCGTTCGAGTTCAAGTCCTTTGTCCGTTGAGGAGAGATGCTTCTCGGTTTTCATAATCCACAAACCATAACGTGAACGCTCCAGGGGGCAATGGTCAACTTCTTGAGGGGAATGTCGCTATCGCTTTTGTGCGACTCACTTCGCGCCGTCTGGCATGACTGTGGAAAGTCTGCGGGCATCGAAGTCGTGCGATGATCTGCGCCACCCGCAACGAAGCGCCCGGCTTCCGCGCGGAAGCATGGGCGGAAGGCCGAGAGCGGCGTGAGGACGG
>NZ_JBDUCX010000030.1:0-37216 GCF_040003245.1 Chthoniobacter sp. | reverse complement strand
GATGGCAACCGCAAGGAGGGACTTCATGGCGGAGTATGAACCTCCCCCTCCCCCTGCCTTAGCCAGAAAGATCAAATCCACGAAAAATCACCCGTGCCACCTACCCGGAACTAGCCGGAACTACCCTGAGCCATTACAGCCACACGGCTTGCGGTCTGCCTCGTATTTTTCACCGCCCTCATCTGGCATCGCTCCCGGGTGGCCAGCCGGGAGCGATGACTCCGAGACCGTCGCCTTGGTAAAACGCGCGGACTTGAAATGCGGCGTCGTCTCTACCTTGGCCCGACACACGTCGGCAAATTCCTCAAGGAGGCGCATTCTGCCTTTGGCATCCTTGGTCTGGCCGAAGAGGCGTTCCAGTTCGTTGATACCGAAGATGCAGTAGCCCCAGCGCTGAAGAGAATCTGCGACACGAAACGTCAAGTCGGGAGAAAACTTCATTTACCCGTAAATCGTTCCCCTGCCGTTTGTTGCGTGCAAAAAAAAATTGCAGAAAACTACCAAAGCTCGCCACCTGCGTAATCATACGTATTATCCCGCCTTCCCCCCCCCGGAATGCCCTCATCGGCCCGGTCCCAGAAACACCATGAAATCACGCCTTCTTCTCCATTGCGACGCCGTGCTTTCCCAATTCACCCTCATGAAACAGGGCGAAACCTGGCGGCGACAGTTCACCGACCTGAAAGAGGCCCTCGGTTACGCAGGGACGGTTGTGACGGAGGAAACGCCACTGGTCGTCTATAACGAGCTCGGCCGGATCATTATCGAAAGCTTTGTCAGCCCGACCTTGCCGGAGTGACGGCACACAGACCTAGATGGGCAGCAATAGCTGATGCCGCAGCGGCGGAACGAGGGTCGAAACGCCGATGCCAATGAGCCGCAAGGGACTCTTCACCAAACGATCGCGGGCGAGGAGGAATTGCGCGAGGCGGTAGATTTCCGGTGCGCCGGTCACCGGATCCTCCAGGCGCACCTGCCGCGTCAACGTCGTGAAATCGCTGTAGCGCACTTTGACCTGCACGGTGAGGGCGCCGAGCTCGTGGCTCGCCAGGGTCTCCGCCACGTCGGCCGCCATTTCTTTCAACGCCGCGCGCAAAGTGGGGCGATCGTCGGTGTCCTCGAGGAAGGTATTCTCCGCGCTGATGCTCTTCCGTTCGTCACTGGTATCGACCGGCCGGTCGTCCTCCCCCATCGCCCGCGCCCGCAAGCTTTCGGCAAAGGAGCCAACGACGCCAGCCAGGTCATCCGTGGCCGCTTGCAAATCGCCGATGGTCTTGAAGCCGCGACCTTCGAGGGCTTCGGCGGTGACCGGCCCGACACCATGAATGGAGCGCACGGAGAGCGGCCGGAGAAAATTCACCTTTTCGCTCTCTCGAATGAGCGTAAGCCCGTCCGGCTTTTGAAAATCGCTGCCCAGCTTGGCGAGAAATTTGTTCGCCGCCACGCCGATGCTCGCCGTGAGGTTGCGCTCCGCGGCGATGCGTTCCTTGATCGCCCGCGCCACCGGCACCGCCGCCGCCAGGGCGGAATCCACGTCGCCGTATTCCTGAAAGGAAGCGCTGACGTCGAGATACGCTTCGTCGACTGACACCTTCTCGATCACCGGCGTCACACTGCGCAGGATCTCCATGATGGCCGCGGACTCCGCGCGATAGGCGTCCATGCGCGGGCGCACGAAGATCCCGTGCGGGCACAGCTTGCCCGCCGTGCGCGAAGGCATGGCGGAGCGGACCTTGAACTTCCGCGCCTCATAGCTCGCCGCACAAACCACCCCGCGTTGCGTCGGCGGCGAACCGACGATGAGCGGCTTGCCCCGATACTCCGGATGATCGCGTTGCTCCACGGACGCATAAAAAGCGTCCATATCGATGTGGAAAATGACGCGCGGGAGGAGGCTCAAAGCAAGCGCAACGTCGCATGGCCAAGGGAAGAGTGCCAAGAGCCAAGAGCCAGGAGCCAAGTGTCACGTGCCAACCGCAGATGTTGGCGCCACTTGGCTCTCGTTACTTGGCTCTTGGAACTTCTTATCGCACCGCCCGCCACGCCAGTTCCCCGGCGGCGAACAACGGCGCAAACATCAGCCAGAACTGCCATTGCCATGGCGCGAAGCCGGTATCGAAGCTCAGCCAGAGCCCCACGACACCGTAGCCCGCCACCGCCACGAGATCGGCGGCCAGCCGACGGCGTTGCCGGGAAACCGGCTCGGATTGGGTCGCCAATTCGGAAAAGATCATTGGCCGGTATTCGGTAATGGTGATCGTTTTCATGCGGCCATCAGTTCCGTGGTTTTGGCGGCGTCCATCTTCAGGGTTTCGACGGTCTGGCCGGCGGTATCGAGGATCTGGACTTCGGCATCCAACCCCTGGCCGATCTGGACGGCGGCGATCACGGCTTCGATCAAGCGCTGCACGCGCAGCGGATCACGAATGATACCCTCACACTCCAATTCAAAGCCTTTCTCCAGTGAGAGCGGACGAATCATAAATACGAATGGTGCTGTCATGTGTTCAGTTGAACACATGTCCCAAAAACGCGCAACTATTTTTTAAAAATATCGTCTTTTCCCTCTGTAATTCGTCATCTGATGGCATGCCCCTCGTCCGCTTGCTCGCCCTCCTTTTGGTCGCCGGAGCGATCGCGCCCTCGCCAAACGCGCCGGCCGCGGAGCCAGCGGCGCCGGCGCCCTTCGTGCACCCGGGGCTGCTGCACACGCAAGCCGATCTCGACCGGATGCGGCAGCGAGTGAAGGCGGGCGAGGAGCCGTGGAAGAGCGGCTTCGAGATGCTGCGCCGCGACGGACAGTCGCGCGCGGATTGGAAGCTGCGCGGGCCGTTTGAGGTCGTCACGCGCGCGTCCCAGAACTCGCCCGGAAATTCGCAGATGGTCGTCGATGGCAACGCCGCGTATCAGAACGCCCTCATGTGGTGCGTCACCGGCGATGAAAAGTACGCGCGCAAGGCGACGGAAATCCTCGATGCCTGGGCGAAGACCTTGCGCAAGATGGACGGGCGCGACGTCCAGCTCTCCGCCGGCCTGAATGGCTTCAAGTATGTGAATGCCGCGGAACTGATGCGCTACACCTATCCCGCGTGGCCCCGCGAGAATGTGGCCCGCGTCGAGCACATGCTCCGGGACGTGGTTCTCCCGCCGATCCAGGATTTTGCCACGTTTGCCAATGGCAACTGGGATGCGGGCTGCCTCGCGACGATGATGTCGATCGGCATCTTCTGCGACGACCGCAGTCTCTTCGACCGCGCCGTCGATTACTACCGCCACGGCGCCGGCAACGGACGACTCACCCATTACGTGATCAACGAAGCCGGACAATGCCAGGAAAGCGGGCGCGACCAGCAACACACCCAGCTCGGCCTCGCCCTGCTCGCGGAAGCTTGCGAAACCGCCTGGCACCAAGGAGTGGACCTCTACGCCGAAGCCGACAATCGCCTGCTCAAGGGCTTCGAATACACCGCGAAGTACAATCTCGGGAACGACGTCCCGTTCGTGCCCGATGTCGATACCACGGGGAAGTATCGCCACCAGAAAATCGCCACGGAAGGCCGCGGCACCCTGCGCCCCATTTACGAGATGGTCTGGAACCACTACCAAAATCGCCGCGGCATCCCCGCGCCGTTCACCAAGCAAGCCGCCGACCAACTCCGCCCCGAAGGCGGGGCGTGGACCGGCGACCATCCCGGCTTCGGCACGCTGCTCTTCACGCTCCCTGCGAAGACGCTGCCCAACTAGAGCGTGTCATGAACTTGTCTGTCGCGCGCCTTCTGCCCGTCATTCTGAGCTTGCGAAGAACCTCTGATTTCTGCCTTTCTTCACCATTCTGGCAAAAGATGGCGCCGAGCTAACACGGTCGACCACCTGTCAGACGCCGGAGCGAGATCAGAGGTCCTTCGCAAGCTCAGGATGACGGCATTTGGGGGGCGCCTTCGGCGCGCACGGTTTCCCGGCAAAACCTAAAGTTCATGACACGCTCCAAGGCGACCCAATAGCTGCCCGCGCCAAATCCAGTAGTTGAGGCTTGTCGATTTGCTGGGACAGTATTGCCATGTCTGCCATGTGGCACGGCCAGCCGAGTAAACCACGCCGACTGCGCAAGTTCGGCATTGGGTTCCTGGGATTTCTCGGGGTCTACCTTTGCTCTTACATCGTTCTATCGTTCACCGGGGGCTGGGTAGTTTCGCAATCTGGAGAGCTGCGCATGATTCTCGCCGTGGATGATATTTTCGAGTGGCAGCCGCGTTACGGTCAGTGCCAATGGTTTCGCTGGGTTGGTGGCAACTATGGCCTCCGTGCAGACCGTCTTGGCTACTTCTACGCACCGCTCATTTTACTCGACCAGCGTCATGTCCATCGCACCATTCGATTTCTTCGACTCGATGGCACATTCGTGGAGCCTTTTCCGGCTCCCCCGCTCTCACAATATCATCCGCTCATCGCCGACCGATTTGCCGGTCGCCTTCCTTACGAACGCACCCCAAGGTCCAAGCCCCAATGAAAATCCGTGCCGTGGATGAAAGGGTGCGATGTGGGATTCCGATCCGGTAACGATTTTGGCGGTCTCTCTAACGGTGGGATAGAATCGACCGCTATACTCGTCGACCACCGAGCATCTGGAGAATGAAAAGCACCAGTGCGATCACGAGCAGCAGGTGGATGAGACCGCCGGCCACGTGGAAAGCAAATCCGCCGCCCCAGAGGACCAAAAGAATAATCGCGATGATAAGTAGCATGCTGACTCTTCGCGGGTCCTCGTCGATTTGGCCGCTTGCTGCGGAAACTCCGGCGCGCCGAGTGAAATTTTCCGCAATGGAGCCAATGGAACCAATGGAGCCATGCACATTTTGCGCGTGGTCATGCCATACTGGTCGGCATGAATTGCGATGATCCCATTACCCTTGCTACGGCTAGATCGCCCAATTTCCGCGGGCCATCGCCAGCAATCGATGAACGCTTCGCGGCGTTTTCCGCAGCGATAAGCATTTTAAATAGAAGTGTGACCACCTGTCGAGCGGCGCGCGGATGTAGTCGCCCCGCTCCGTCGGGGCGCGGCGACAGAGCGCCGCGGCTACATCGCCTGGAACTTCGGCACCGCTTTTCTTTAAAGGCTCTACCGGAGGGATTGGAGAGGCTGATGCAATCAAGCCAAATTAAGCCGAATCAAGGCAATCAAGGTGCGAGAAATTGGGGAGCATTACCGAGAAACCCCGCGTCCCTTGGCCGATGCAAATCAAGGTTCGGGGCGAAGGAAATGAAGGCGAATCAAGGTAAATCAAGCCTCCTCAAGCCAATTCCGGATGCTAACTTTGATTTCGGCCTGCGGGCCGTCATTTGTTCTACACGGGATGGTTTACTATTAATCGCCCCCAATCGTGCCTGGTCGTGCCTAATCGTGCCTCTGTTTTTTTCGACATCTCACCTCCATCCCACTTCCCTACCGCCCGGCTCCCACCGACTTCTACAGAGGCGATCCCAGTCGATCCCACCCGATCCCACTCGTAATGAATCAAAGCCTCCTGCACTGGACTCCAAGCTTAACCTCGTCGGGCTCACTCGTCCCGGGGGGAAATGTTCCACACCGGAGGAACCTTCATGAAAGATTCTGCGAGAGGCCTTGAGAGCCCTGCCCAAGCGCAGTAACCCTTTCCTGGCACGCTCTAGAACCAGTCAACCCGTCGTCGGCGATACATACGACGACTGAACGCCAGTTTACCCATGGGTAGCCCCGTTTTTTCTCTCTATCTTGCTTGTCCAGATTGCGATGGTCTTTATACCGCTCCCGAGCTTCCGGAGGGCGACCGCGTTGTCTGCCCGCGTTGTCAGGCCCATTTGGTGACGCGGCGGGCGGATTTTGTCAGCCGCGCGACGGCGCTCGTCCTGGCGGCGGCTTTGTTCTTTGTCCTGGCCAATCTGTTTCCGTTCATGACCTTGAAGGCGGATTACCGCGAGAGCGATATGTTGCTGGCGGGCAGTGTCACCGGTCTGGAACAACAGGGCTTCCCGATCCTGACCGGCATGGTGGGAATGTTCATGCTGGTGGCGCCGGCGCTCGTGATTGGTGCCCTGCTTTACCTCCTGCTCCCGCTCCGGAATGGGCGCCGTCTCCGCGGGGCTCTGCACGTTTGCCGGGCCATGGAAGAGGCCCGGCGATGGAACATGATCGAGGTTTATCTCCTCGGGGTGCTGGTGAGTCTGCTAAAGCTGGAAAAACTGGCCACGCTCACGCTCGGCGTTTCGTTCTGGGCTTTCGTCGGGCTCATCGTCTGCCTCGCCTTTGCGGTGTCGATCGTCGATCCGGCGGAACTGTGGAAGAAACTGGAAGAGGCGCAGCCATGAACTTCGATCCGCTGACCGCAGCCGCCCGTGGCCTGGCGCGATGCCATTCCTGCGGCCAGACGGGAGAGGTCGAAGCGGGACATTGCTCCGTGTGTGCGGCGCCGCTGCATCTGCGAAAGCCTGCTTCTCTCCAGCGCACCGTTGCGCTCACCCTCGGCGCGACGCTGCTCTATTTCCCGGCCAATCTCCTGCCGGTGCTCCGCATCGAAAGCTCGATCAAAGGCGGGCAAGAGAATACCATCCTATCCGGCGTGGTCCGGTTTTGGCAGGACGGAGATTACCCCGTGGCGCTGATCATTTTCACGGCCAGCGTGGTGATTCCGATCTTGAAAGTCCTGGCCATCATCGCGCTCTGCCTGGCCGCCCGGTCGGGACGTTTTCCGCAGGCCATGACGCGCCTGTATCGGATGACGGAATACATCGGCCGCTGGTCCATGGTGGATGTGTTCGTCGTCGCCATCCTCGTCGGCGTCGTGCAACTGGGTTCCGTCATGCGGATCGAACCCGGTGGCGGGGCCCTCGCCTTTGCCAGCGTGGTGATCCTGACCATGCTCGCCGCCCGGAGCTTCGATCCGCGCCTGATCTGGGACGCCGCCGCAGCCCGCGGCCACATCGTGACCACCGATATTGATCCAGAACTCGCTGGCGCCAGCAACGCCGCCTCTCCCGCTTCCCATGCCTGAACTCGCCACTCCACCGCAATATTCCCCACCGCCGACCGCGCCGGTGTACCGCACTCCAGCCCGCGCCGGCTTCTCTCCCATTTGGATCGTTCCGCTGGTTTCCGCGTTGCTCGGGCTCTGGCTTTTCGGCCGCTACTACTCGGCCAAAGGGCCCGTTATCACGGTGCGATTTGAAAACGCGGACGGCATCATCGCCGGGAAAACTCCCGTGCTCTGCCGGAGCGTGAATATCGGCACCGTGTCGGACCTGGAACTTTCCAGCGATAACAAGAGTGTCATCGTGAAGCTCGCCATGACGAGTGAAGCGAAACGACTCCTCGTGGAAGACTCCCAAATCTGGGTGGAACGCGCCCGCTACTCGGCGGCGGGCATTTCCGGATTGAACACGCTGGTCTCCGGAAACTTCATCCAGTTTCAGCCCGGGATCTCGAAAAAAGCGCGGAGGGATTTCACCGGTTTGGAGAATCCTCCGCCGACGCCACCCGGAGTCCCCGGGTTGCATTTCAAGCTCATCGCGGCGGAAGCCGGTGGCCTGGGGGCGGGCGCGCCGATCATGTACAAAGGGATCCAGGTCGGAAAACTGGAGTCGCGCGCGTTTCACACGGAGCCGGCCCAGGTGGAATTCGACGCGTTTATCGAAGGCGCTTACGTGACCTTGGTGAATCAGGAAACGCGCTTTTATAACTCCGGGGGACTGGATCTCAAAATCGGCGCGGAAGGGGTGCAAATGCGCCTGGGAACGCTGGAATCGCTGCTGACGTCCAGTATCACGTTCACCGATCCCGATCCGAATCAACAGCATGTGAAATCCATTCCGAACGGGCAAAGCTTCATGCTCTACAGCAGCCTCAGCGACGCCAAGAAGGTCGACTTCAATCCCACCATTCCCTATCTCCTCCTGTTCACCGGGAGCGTGCGCGGATTGAGCCCCGATGCCCCCGTGGAGTTTCGCGGCATCCGCATCGGTAGCGTCGTGGCCGCTTCCTTCAAGTATCTTCCCGACGATCCCGAGCACCGTGTGCCGGTGCTCATCAAAATCGATCCGGCGGTCCTGATGGGCAAACCCGGCGGGGACCAGACCTCCACGCAGGTCTTGATCACGGACGGCGTCGCCCACGGCCTTCGGGCCAGCCTCAAGACAGGCAGCCTCCTCACGGGTCAGCTCTTCGTGGAATTGGATTTCGTCAAAGATGCGCCGCCCGCCGTGATTACCGGCGTCGGCGACTATGCGGTGCTGCCGACCGTCCCAGCGACCGGCCTCGACGAGCTGCAGGAGAAAGCCGGCGCCTTGCTGGATAAATTCAAGGCCTTGCCGGTGGAGCAGATCGGGGAGAACGCCAACGCCGCCCTCGCCTCGATCAAGGATGCGGCCGGTCACATCGACAAGTTGACCGGCCCCAACAGCTCCCTGGATAAGACTTTAAACAATACGCAGAAGCTGACGTCCGAACTGAACGCGACCGTATCGGACCTCAGCGTGCAATTCAAACAGGTGGGCGCCAATCTCAGCCAGGCGACCGACACGGTGAAACACCAACCGTGGCGGCTCATCTGGCCGACCACCAAAAAATACCCGACCGACGGTGCGGCTACTCCCGCGCCCGACAAAAAGAAAGCGACGCCGGTCCCCCGCAAGAAACACTGAGACCGGGGAGATCTCGCGGAGGCTTACTCCACCACGGCAAGCACCACCTTCCCCCGCTCTCGCGCGCGGGGCAACTTGCCGAAGTAGGCGGCGGACGCTTTCTTGAATGGGACTACATCATCGACGCACGGCTTCAGTTCGCCGCTGTCGAGGTGTTGCGCGATCTTAGCCAATTGATCCTGCCTCGGTTCGACGATGAAGAATGCGGCCTTGGTGCGGTCGTCTGGCGCGTCTTCGCTGTTGGAAGCGATCGTCACCAGGCGGCCACCGGGCTGGAGGATGTCCCACGAGCGGCGGAGCGTCTCGCCACCCACGGCATCGAAGACGACATCGACTTTGCCGACATGGTCCTCGAAGCGCTCGGATTTGTAATCGATCACGTGGCTGGCCCCCAGGTTCTCGAGGAAATCGGCGTTCCGCGCCGAGGCGGTGGTGAAGACTTGCGCGCCCGCCCGGTGCGCGAGTTGGATCGCGAAGACGCCGACCGCACCGGAGCCGCCGTGAATGAGCACGCGTTCCCCGGCCCGCAACTTCGCGCGATCGTAGAGCCCTTGCCAGGCCGTGAGCGCGCTGATCGGCACGGAGGCCGCTTCCGCGTGGCTCAAGCGCTGGGGCTTTGCGGCAATGCTGGCCGGTTGCGTGAGACAGTATTCCGCCGTGGCGCCATTCGCGAACCAGTCGTTCATGCCGTAGACCTCCTGGCCGACCTGAAAGCCCCTCACCTCCGCACCGACGGCGGCCACGACTCCGGAAAACTCGTGGCCGGGCACCGCGTGGCAGCGGGCTCCCCCGTCCTTCGTATGCGTGGTCGGATACCATTCCGTCTCGGTGGGAGTAACGCCCGCCGCACGCACACGAATGAGCACTTCGGTGGCCGTCGGCTGGGGAACGGGAAGCTCCTGCTCGATCAGCGAAGGTTCAGGCGCGGAGTCATTTAGGCAAAAGGCTTTCATGGGTTTTCTAAGCGTCGGCGAAGTATGGGGCAACTCGCAGCGCGGGGCAAGACGCAGGTGCCCTAATGGACGACGTATATCCACGTATTTTATTCTTGTATTAATGGTTCTTATCGGAAACGGCTGATGATTTCAGTGCGCGTAGTAGGGGTAAGTATGTATATATCCGCCCATCCAATACATGGATTCTTGTAGATAAACCGCATGAGAACCGCCAAGCATCTCCAGTTGATCGGCCAAAGTGGGGTCACGATCATCGAGGTTCTTACCGCCGCGCTACTCATCTTCCTCGGGCTCGGCGCCATCTTCGCCATGAACACGCAGAGTTTGCAGATCCTGCGCAGCACGCGACTGCTGGCGAATGGCAGCCAGATTTTGCAGGAACGGATGGAAGCGATGCGCAATCATCCCTGGCCGGAAGTCGCCAATGCCCAAGCGCTGGCGAAGGTCATGCAAACGGCCGCTCCAAGCGAGGCGGAGCTCGGCGACGCCCACCTGATCGAAGTCGTCACCGTTTCGATCCCGGACACGCCGGGCACTCCCAAGGCGGACAACAGCTCTTTCAAATTGCGGCGGCGCGACGGTAACGTGGATGTGGTGCAATCGGCCGACCTCACCGCGCAACCGCTGTTGCTCGTCGAAATGACAATCTCCTGGCAGGAGAAGCAGGAAACCAAGCAGCGGCAATTGCGCACGATCATCGGGCGGACGGGGCTCACGCGCAGCGGCATTTTTGGCAGCGCCTTTGGCCGGCCGGAGATAGTCAGCAATTCCACCAAGCCGACCCCATGAAACGCAACCTGGCGCCACGCGCTTTCACTCTCGCGGAGTTGATGATCGGCATGGCCACCAGCAGCATCATCGTCGGCGCTTTGCTCTTCAGTTCCGTCGGGCTCCAGAAATCGCTGCACGCCAGCGAAAGCTACGCGTCGAATCAATCGGACCAGCGCCGGCTGCTGGATTGCCTCTCGCGCGACATGCGCCGCTCGATCGGCGTGGCAACGGCAACCACGGTGAATGGCAGCGGCGGAGTCCGCCTTGCGGGCGCGGCGGTGACGATCGAGGAAGGCACCTCGCTCGTGATCACGCTGCCGGCCTATTACCAAAGCAACACGCCGGCGGACGCGAAATACGACCAGTCCCTCGCGGTGGTCGCCGCGGACAATTACGTGGACTACGGCACGGGGACGGAGCACGCGCCCGCCGTACCGGTGATCTTTCGCAAGCAATACGTCGAGAACCAGGGTTGCGTCTGCTTTGTGCGCCTGGAGGGCGATGCGCAAACCATCCTCGTGACGCACGCGGAGAATTTTCACCTCACGGTGACCATGGCGCCGGATGGGCGCTCGGGAGCGGTCGAAGTCAATTTTGTTTCACCCCGGCACGGCTCCGAAACCCTCATCGCCATGCGCGACGAGATTCTCCTGCGCAACAACCGCCTCGATTAAGACCGCCATGCACACCCGCCACGCCCGTTGCCACGCCAGCGCTCTCATCCTTGCCCTCGCCGCCCTCGCGATCCTCTCCCTCGCGGCGGCTTACACGCTGCGGCGCGTGACCCCGCGTTTCCAAATGGCTTCCCAGGCCGCGGCCTGGCAGGAGGCGCGGCTCGCCGCCGAATCCGGGATCGACGTGGCGCTGGCGGATCTCTCGCGCAACGCGACCGGCACCCAGGCCAACACGTGGCAGGGCTGGCAGCAAACCGACTCCCATGGAAAAATCGTGCCGGTCCTCTCCGGCACTCTCGACCTCGTCAACAGCCTCCTCTCGCTGGTAACCGGCAATAGTGGCAATACCGTCAGGATCTCCGCGCCCATCTTCCTCGACAACCTCCAGGGAGTCTCCCCTGGCAATCGCCCGACCAATGTGGATGTGCAACTCTGGGCGTTATATCCGACGCCGAGCCCGTACTATCGCTGGTACCGCCTGCGCGCGATGGCCACGTGCGCACTGCCGCCCACGGCGACGAGTACGTTCGATGCCTTCGAAGCACCGCTGCGCCGTTTCAGCCTGCGCAATGTGCGCCCGCAATTGATGAAGGACGATGTCGGGACGCCGATGACGGTGCCGACGCCCAACGCCTCGCGCGTCATCGAAGTGCTCGTGGAACCGGTGCTGCCCTTCGAGTTGGCCATCCTCACCGACCAATCGCTCAGCCTCGGGACCAGTGGATCATGGGTCGTGGATAGCTTCGACTCGCGGGATCCGAATAAATCGGGCGCCAATGGTACCTATCCGGGCAAGGACAGTCCGCTGGTGCAGAGTAACGGCAACATCGCCAACAACGCCGGCCGCCCGGGCAATGCGCTCTACGGCCCGCTGATCTCCGCCAATGGCTGCGTGGTGCACGGTTCGGTGGCGACCAACGGCGGCGACGATCCGGCGACGACGGAGCATGAAAATATCGCCGGGGCGACCCGTATCGATGCGTCAAAAGTTCGTGACGATTTCTATCGTGAAATGAAGCCGGCCACCCGGCCCGCCAGCGGCATCCTTTTGCCGCCTCCCCTGCTCGGGCTGCCCTACACCGCCGACGACGAATCGCAGCCCGCGAAATACCTGGTGCCCGGCGATTTGCATGCCTTCAGCGTGGCGCCGTGGACTGGCAAAGGCAACGGCGCGCTGATCATCATGGTGAACGGCAATCTCGATGTGAGCGCCGGCACGATCACCATTCCGCCGGATATGACGGTGCAAATCTATGTGCGTGGCAACGTGGACTTTCACAATCGCCAGATCAACCAGGGCGGCCGTGCGGGACAGCTCCAGATCTACGGTGAGGAGACGAATGGCGGGACGCGCACCCTGCGCGCCTATGGCGACGCCGGCATCACCGCCGCTTTCTACGGCCCGCAGTACGATGTGCACTTCACGGACGGGGTCGAATGGACCGGTGCAGTGGCGGCCCGCTCGTTTGAGATGCTGGGTGGCGGTACCGGCGGTTTTCACTACGACGAAGCGCTCGGCGTGGTCGGCGCGCCGATTGCCTTTCGCATCGCACGTTACGTGGAAGACGTGCGGGAGTAGAGCGGCTATTGCAGCACGAGAAAGGCAATCTCGCCCGGGGCAAGGTCGATCTTCTGCGGCCACACCACTTTGCCACTGGCGACATCAGTCATCTCGCCACGCTCATTCATCCGCCGGAGCTTCGCGACACCGCTCACTGACTTCCCTCCACGCAATGATGGATCGACCGGCACGCTGATGCTCTGCGCCTCGTCCGCGAGATTCACCAGCACGATGGCCACACTCCCATCGGTGTGCGAGCGCGTGATGCTATGCATGACCACCGGCACACGGACGAGCTGGTTTTCCGACGATTCATGAAACTCCATCGTGGGCGGCGGTGGCGAGAGTACGAGTGGATGCAGATACTCGCCAAAGCGCAGCCACGAGACACCGTGATCGGTGTAAGCGGAAACGGTCTTGAGAAAGGCGAGTTCCTTCGCGTGTTCCGGCTGGAGGAGAAAGAGGTTCGGCGATTCGCAATAGATGCGGCCCGGGATCGTTCCTTCGAGGAAAAGCGCGGCCAGTTCCGGCAAGAGGCTCCCGCCGCTTTTGCCCGGGCCGAGTCCGCGACCATGGCCCAGGCTGTAGTCGCCCCACACGGTGCGATAGATCGGTACATAATTCGTCATCACGTTTACCGAATATAAATTCACATCCAGCAAATCCCGGAACGCTTCGATCGGATCTTCGCCGGAAAGGATCGCCTCGTGATCGGCCGCGCGCACCGCCTCGCGCACGCGCTGGACCAAGGCGCGCTGGCCGCTGATCACCGTATTGCCGCCACCCACTGGATGCCCGTGATCGGTCGCGAAACATTCCGGTGCGCCTTTGCCGAAGCTATCGAGATACACGCCGGAGAATCCCCATTCGCCCACCGCCCGTCGCGAGAGCTCGACCAAGCGGCCCTGCCACCAATTGGTCGCGCGGCACATGGAAAGCAATTGCGGTTCGCCGACTCCATACGGCACGCGATTGCCCTGCCGGTCGCGCGTGACCGCGTGATCTGCCGCCCCGGCATCGGGCGCCGCGATGCTCGCATCGTAGATCATCGACTGGATGTAAGCCTGGAAATGCACCCCGCGCCCGCGCATCTCGCGCACGGCCTCCACCAGTTCAGGCTTGGGCGGCAGATCGTGCCCGTAGCCCGATTCGTTCAACGATCCACCGGCCTTGGCCGTCTGAAAACAGCCATACCAGATTCCGAAAAATGGCTGGCCGCCGAAAGCTTCGCTGAGCGCGCGCAGCGTCGTGAGATTATTGGCCACGGGGCGCTCCGGCTTCGTGGTGGATGGACGGGTGGCAAACGGCGCGCGAACGAGCCAGTCCGGCAGATCGTGCCGCTCGGCGAGCAGCCCGCGGCTCGCCCACACCTGCTGCGTCCACCAGTTACGATACAGCCGCGCCGCGTCCCACCAGTCGCCCGTGAATGGTCCGCCCACCACATCGTAGGCCATCTCAAAACGCTTCACCCCGGCACCGCGCCCGGCGGGAAAATGCTGGGCGGCAAGGACCACGCTATCGCTCTCGGGACGATTCCGCACCGCGAATGATTTCGTGAAGCCCTGCCCGTCCTCCGTGCTGAAATAGAATCCGCGCCCCGCCCCTCGCCCATAGGCCGCGAGAAATTGAAACTTCGCCGCCGGGCCAGGATACGGCAGGTCGGTGTCGCCGCGCGGTCCTCCCTTGCCAAAGCCCCGGGTCTGCCCACGCCGATACGGCACCACCATCTCATTTCCCGCGGGGTCCGCATCGAGTGCGGCCACTGGAAACTGCGGAAAGGTCACACTCCAAATGCCGGGATTGTCGCCGCGCGCTTCGGCTTCGATCCGCCAGCGGACCAGCGACGTTTCCGCGCCGAGACTGGCATGCACGACCACTCGCGCGGAAGGCATCTCATAAATCACAGCGAGCGTCCGCGCCATCGCATCGCCCTTCGCCGTGACCGCCACTTTTGCCGATGCATCCGGCACCAACACCGCCGGCTTCTCCGTCCCCGCGGGTATTGTTTCCATCGTCCAAAGCGGCGCTTTCGGCGCCGCCGCCAGCAAGTTGCCCTGCCCGACCGGCCAGATGCCGATCAGCGCGCCATCGCTCTTCCGAAAAACAATGCCCACCTGTCGATTCGCCAACCCCATGCTGTCCTCATGATCGACCACCTGCACGCCCTGCTCTTGGGACGTGAACAGCCACAATGGCGGCGCCGTTTCCGCCATCGCCCAGGTGCCCGCCAACCAGCAGCCCACGACCACGCGCGACCAAAGCCGATGAGAAAGAAGACGCTGGCTACGACGAAGGGGGGAAACACGGCAAAGCACGGCGGGCAGCATCGGAAACCTCCCCCGCCGCGCCAAGGCGAAACTAAACAGCCAGAGCCACGCTATCGTGCGCTTGGAAATGCCCGCCCACCCGATCGGCCACTTCTCGCACCGTGAGCTCGCGGCCACACTCGCGGCTCAGGCTGGTCATCTCCACTCCGGCGATCCCGCAGGGCGTTATCGCGCGGAAGGCCGCGAGGTCGCCGCCCACGTTCAGCGCAAAACCGTGCATGCTGATCCAGCGACGCACGCCCACGCCGATCGACGCAATTTTCTTCCGCCCGATCCAGACGCCCGTCTGCCCCTCGCTGCGTCCGGCATCGACACCATACTCTCCGGCCAGCGCGATGAGCACGTCTTCCAGGCTGCGCAGATAGCGATGCAAATCCTGTCCGCGCACGCGCAGATCGAGAATGGGGTAGCCTACGAGTTGACCTGGGCCGTGATAAGTCGCCTGGCCGCCGCGATTGGTCTGCACCACGGGATGCGGGAGAGCGCCGGCGTCGCGCAGGCTGGACTGGTCGGGCGTGCGGCCGATGGTGTAGACCGGCTCGTGTTCAAGCAGGAGCAATTCATCGGGCGCGGAAGGCTCGGCCGTCTTGCGCGCGACGATCTCCTCCTGGAGCGCGAGCGCATCGGAAAAAGTCACGCGGCCAAGCCAGCGAATCGAAAGCATCCGGTATCAATACGCCGAACGCGGCGCACGTCATGCGCGAAATCGCGCTATTCCGGGGGCTTCCCCAGCTTCTCACCCTTCGCCTTCTTCGCGGCTGACCCTTTGTATTCGTAGTGATCAAACGCGTCGCCATTGCCGAGAATGCGCGGGTCTTTTTGGTCGCGCAGGAATTTCTCCAGCTTTTCCGCGAGTTCCTTCTTCGTCTGCGCATAGGCAGGATCGTTGGCCACATTCGTCACACAGCCGGGGTCGGCACCCACGCGATAGAGCTCTTCAGCCGGCCGCATGCCCATCGCGAGGTTGTAGTATTTCAACTCGCCCTTTTTCTGCTGCTCAAGGATGTAGCTCTTCGTAGGGGAATCATCGATGTCGGCATAGTTGCTCTCCGGATCGACGGCGGGCCAACGCTCGGGCTTGAAGTTGCGCAGGTAGAGAAAGTCATCCGTGCGGAGGGTGCGCACGGGATAGCCCACGTTGCCCGGACGCCCCACGTCTTCGCGCTCGCGTCCCGTAACCACGAAGTTACGCGTGGGATCGACGCGCCCGGATTTATCGGAAAGCAGGACATCGAGAAAGCTGCGGCCGGTCATCTGCGGGTGTGGCGGGGCGCCGATGACCGCGAGATAGGTGGGCGCAAAATCGGTGAAGCTGATGAAATCGGTGACCACGCGGCCCGGCTTGACGCGTGCTCCCCAGCGGATGGCCAGCGGGAGGTGATGACCCATTTCGTAGGGATTCCCCTTCACCCGCGGAAACGGCATGCCGTTGTCCGACGTGACGATGACGATGGTATTTTCCAGTTCGCCCGTTTTTTCCAGGAGGTCGAGCATCTGGCCGAGATGCTTGTCGAACCACTCGATCTCCACCGCGTAATCGAGCAGGTCGCTGCGCACTTCATCGACATCCGGCAGAAAATCCGGCACCTGCACATCGGAGAGCTTTTTCCCCGCACGCAAGCCAGAGCCCAGTTCATAGGGCCGGTGCGGCTCATGCCCGCCGTACCAAAAGCAGAAGGGTTGGCCAGCTTTCCGCGCCGCGAGAAACGCTTCAAAGTTTTTCGTGTAGTCGAACTTGCCGATGCCGGTGGTGGGTGGCTTGAGCGAAAACTGGTTGAACATGTCGCCCGCCGGGTTCCGTTTCCACCCGCCGATCTGCCAGTCGCCCGGCGCCCAGGGCTTGCCAGTGTAACCGACGAGATAGCCCGCCTGCTGCTCGAGCATGTCGGGATAGCCTTTGAACTTCGCCGGGAAGATCCCGTGGTGATCGCACGCCTCCTCGAGTTGCCATGTGTGCATGCCGGTAATGAGGCACGCGCGCGATGGGCTGCACTTCGGATTCGAGGTGAAGCAATTCTGAAACAGGATGCCTTCGCGTGCCACACGGTCGAAGTTCGGCGTCTTGACGAACGTGCAGCCATAGGCGCTCGCATGCGGCCACGACATATCGTCGGCGATGGCGAAAAGGATGTTCGGCTTTTTCGCCGATTCATCGGCGGCCAGCGCGTCGGCGGCCAGCGCCGCGAAAAAAAGAAAAGGAAGAAAGGACTTCATCGGGGGTGCTTTGTTAATCCGGCTTGGTTGGTTTTTCGCCGAGCAGCTTCTCGCGGAAGCCCGGTTCTGCTTTCCCGCCCGCGACGCGCGCCGGCCAGTTCGTTTTCACCAGCGCCTGCATTTCCGCGAGAGCCGCCGCGGCCTTGGGATCCTCGGCGAGATTTTGCAGCTCCTTCGGATCGGCGTCATGGTCGTACAACTCGCGCCCCTTGGCGCCGTCGTCCCATTCCGTATACCGCCAACGCTCCGTGCGCACGCTGTAGCCGGGGAAAGCGCCGCGCTGCACTTGCGTGTAAGCCGCATGCGACCACGCGGCCTTGGGATCTTCAATCAGCGGACGCACGCTGAACCCTTGGAGCCCGGCAGGCGGGGTCACGCCCGCCAGGTCCGCCAGGGTCGGGTACAGGTCGACCAATTCGACGGTGCGCAGCGTGGCCTGCCCCGCCGTCTTCTGCCCCGGAACGCTGATAATCACCGGCACGCGGGCCGCTTCCTCATAGCAGCTTTGTTTCATCCACAAGCCATGTTCGCCGAGGTGATACCCATGGTCGCTCCAGAAAACGATGATCGTATTGTCCCGCAAGCCGAGCCGATCCACCGCATCGAGCACCCGCCCGATCTGCGCATCGACGAAGGAAATTGCCGCGTAATAGGCGCGCCTGCACTCGCGTGCCTGGTCGGGCGTCACGCCCATGTAGGGCCACGGCTTGGTCGACATGAGCGCCGGCGCCAGCGCCGTCTTTTGAAAATCCGGTGCGATCTCCGGCAGCTTGATCGCGTCCATCGAATACAGGTCAAAATACTTGCCGGGCGTGATCCATGGGGTGTGCGGCTTGTAAAAACCGATGGCGAGAAAGAACGGCTTGTCCTTGTGCGCTTCGAGCAGTCGGATGCCCTCGGTGGCAACCTTTCCGTCGGTGTGCTCCTCATCCTTGCCTTCCTTGTCGGCGAGATAGGCCATCGCCGAACCGAGGCCCCGCTTCGGGGTGTAATTCATAATGTCCGGCTCGAGCGAGGTCTTGTCGCGTCCCGCCGGGTTCACATGTTCCTGCCACGAGGCCGGGTCATCGAGACCGCTCGTACCGATGTCACCGGGATTGCCATAGTGATAGATTTTCCCGACACGCCCGGCGTAGTAGCCCGCTTTCATGAACATCTGCGGGAGTGTGACCACGTCCGGCATGTCCTGCCGGAAGTGATACTGCAAATCGAAGACGCGCGTGGTGCCGGGACGCAAGCCGGTCATGAGCGACGAACGGCTCGGCGAGCACAGCGGATACTGGCAGTAGGCGCGCTCGAAGCGCGTCCCCTGTTTCGCCAGCCGGTCGATGTTCGGCGATTTGACCAAGGGATCGCCGTAACAACCGAGATCGTTGTTCATGTCATCGACGGCGATGAAAAGCACGTTCAGCTTTTTGTCCGCAGCGTGCAGCGCGGTCACCGCGAAGCAGAAACCGATTGTCAGGAGGGTCTTGTTCATAGGGGGATGGGGCGGAATCTAGTCTGGCTTGCGATCTTTCACCGGCAGCACCGAGGCCGGGGGATCCTTGTCAGGAAGCTTCAACTCCACTCGCAACCGGTTGAGTTCCGTCTCCAGCTTCTTCTGCACGTCGGCATACTCGCCGTTGCCATAGACACTGCGGAGCTCGTGCGGATCTTTCTCGAGATCAAACAACTCCCAATAGTTGAACTCCGGCTCATAGAAATACACGAGCTTGTAACGGTCGGTCACGACTCCGTAGTGCCGCGCCACCTGGTGCACCGCGGGATGCTCGTAGTAGTGATAGTAAAAGCTCTTCCGCCAATCGGCCGGCGTGGCACCACGCATCACCGGCACGAGGCTGTGTCCCTGCATCTCCGGCGATGCCGGGGCGCCCGCTGCTTCCAGAAAAGTCTCCGCGAAGTCGACGTTTGAAACGATGTCCTTGTTCACGCTGCCCGGCTTGATCACCCCCGGCCAGCGCACGAGCAACGGCGTCCGCAGCGACTCCTCGAAGATCCAGCGTTTGTCGAACCAACCATGCTCCCCGAGGTAAAATCCCTGGTCCGAGGAATAGACAACGATGGTGTTGTCCGCGAGCCCCTCGTCCTCGAGATACTTCAGAATCCGGCCCACGCTTTCATCCACCGATTTGATGGTCGCGAGGTAGTCGTGCATGTAACGCTGGTACCGCCAGTGAATGAGATCGTCTCCTTGCGGGTTCGCCTTGCGATAGGCCTCGTTGCGCGGATCGTAATAGGCATCCCACGCTTTGCGTTGCTCCGGCGTGAGTTGCGGCGGGGGGACCAGCTTCATGTCCTTATCGGTCATGGTCTGCTTGATCATCATATCCTGCGAATGCTCCGCCTTGCCGCGACCGGAGTAATCGTCGAAGAGCGTTTCAGGCTCAGCGTATTTCCGATCGCCATCGGAACCCAGATTCTTGAGATTCGGCTCCCACTCACGATGCGGCGCCTTGTGATGACACATCAACAGGAACGGTTTCGCCTTGTCGCGCTGCTTCATCCAGTCGAGCGCCGTGTCCGTGATGATATCGGTCACGTAACCCTCCGTCTTGATCCGCTCTCCGTTGCGGATCATCGGCGGATTATAGTAGACCCCCTGCCCCGGCAGGATTTGCCAGAAGTTGAAGCCGGTGGGATCGCTCACCAGATGCCATTTGCCGATCATCGCGGTCTGGTAACCGGCCGCCTGCATGAGCTTCGGCATCGTCACTTGCGAACCATCGAACCGATTGCCCGAGTTATTGAAGATACCGTTGAGGTGGCTGTATTTTCCGGTCAGCACCGTCGCCCGACATGGCCCGCAGATCGAGTTCGTCACCAGGCAGCGATCAAAGCGCATCCCCTCCTTGCCGAGTCGATCGATATTCGGCGTCTCGTTCAAATGCCGGGAATCCCCATAGGCGCTGATCGCCTGATAGGCATGATCGTCGGAGAAAATGAAAACGATATTGGGTCGCTTCGGAGCGGAATTAGCGCCGCTCGCGACGCAAACCAACGTGAAGACAACGAGAGATGTGGCGAACTGGGCCAGCTTGGCGGGAATCATAGGAGAGGTAAAAGCAATCGAAACGAGACAAGCCAACAACCCCTCATTTCTCCGGAGGTTGCCAAGGAACGCTCCCGGCCCGCTGGACCTGGCGGCGCATGGCCAGACTGAGATTGCGGAAAGTGCTCTTTTCCTTGTTGGCCAGATCGGTCGTTTCCTGCGGATCGTCCTTCAAATTGTAGAGCTCGATGGGCGCAAACACATTGTCCCGGACAAGTTTCCAGTCGCCCTGGCGCAGCGCCTCGGTGCTCGCGCCCTGATGGGCCAAACCACCTTCGCGCCACATGAAGTAGAGATCGCGGACCGGTTCCGGCTGCGCCTCGCCCCGCAAGGTCGGAAGAAAACTCACGCCATCGAGTCCCGCGGGCGGAGTCAGTCCCGCCATCTCCATGGCCGTCGGCAGGACGTCCATCAGCAGCACGATCCGATTGCTGTGCGTGCCGGGAGCGATGTGATCGGGCCAGCGCACTACGCCGGGGACGCGCAAGCCGCCCTCGTACATATGTGTCTTCCCGCTCCGCCACGGCCCGTTGTTCGCTTCGTTGCCCAGCACTCCGCCATTGTCGCTCGAGAATAGCACCAGCGTATTTTTGGCAAGCCCGGTCTCGTCCAGCTTGGCTAGCACCTTGCCCACGCCATCGTCGAGGTGCTCAATGAGCGCCACCAGTTTCGCGCGCTTCTCCGAGATACCCGGTTCGCGCGCCTTCACTTTCGCCAGCCACTCGGGCTTGGGCTGGATGGGATCATGCGGTGCGTTGTAAGCGAGATAGAGGAAGAACGGCTCCTTGCTCTTGCCTCGCTCGTCGAGATAGCGGCACGCCCAGTCGGTGAAGATATCCGTGGCATGGCCTTCGGGTGACACCGTCTCCCGGTTATGCCGCATGAGATTCAATCCATGACGCAGATGCGTCCAGTAGTCCTCCATCATGTCGCCGAGGAATCCATCGAAGAGATCGAAGCCGCGTTCGGTCGGCGTGTTCGGCGAGTTGATGCCCAGATTCCATTTGCCGACGATCGCCGAGTGACAGCCCGCGGGCTTGAGCAACTGCGGAAAAAGTTTGGCGTTCGGCGAGAGCCAGCCCCAGTTACCGTCCGGATCTTCCTCGCGGATCATGCCACCCACTCCCACGCGATTGGGAAAGCAACCGGACATCAGCGCCGCCCGTGAAGGCGAGCAGACGCAGCTATTGGCGTAGAAATTATCGAAGGTCAGCCCCTCCCGGCAAAGACGGTCGACATTGGGCGTCCGAATGTCTTTCGTACCAAAGGCGCTGTAGTCGCCGCGTCCCAAGTCGTCGCAGAGAATGACGATGATATTCGGTTTCGGTGGCTCCGCCGCCGCGGCATGCAGCGCGAAAGCACAGGCTAGTAATGGCAGGAAGTATCGTTTGGCGGCTCTCATGAAAAAGTGGGCGGGCAAAGGCTACTGACGGATCGGCACCGTGCCGTTGACATCGACCTGCCAGCCCCATTTCTTGATATAAGCGTCGGCCGGCAGAAACTCGTCGCCGCGCTCCTGAAGCTTGCGCTTGAGCGTGGCATCGAGTTCCGCCTGCAAGGCCGCGTGTGCGGGATCGCCCACGAGATTGTGCATTTGCAGCGGGTCTTCCTGGTCATCGAAGAGCAGCCACGGCCCGTCGAGGTCGCGAACGAACGTGTAACGTGTCGTCCGGACCGCACGGTACTCCTTGCCTCCCTTGTGCCGGTCCCATTCCCCAAAGGGCGCCGCACACATCAGCACGGTCGCACCATCCCCGGGATTCGCCCCACCGTGCAGATATTTGCTGTAATCCAGGCCTTCGACCGTCTTGGGAATCGGCACGCCGCAAAGTCCGAGCAGCGTCGGCATCAAATCTTCCGAATTCGTCGGCGCATCGAGCTCGCGTGGTTGCTCGCCCAAGCCGCCCGGCCAATGAAAGAGCAGCGGAATGCGCGCTGCCTCATCGTAGGGCTTCTGCTTCTTCATCATCCCCTGCGAGCCCAGCATGTCTCCGTGGTCGGCAGTGAAGACCAGCACCGTATTGTCCTCGAGTCCCGTCTCCTTCAACGTCGCGCGCACTTCCCCCATGCAATCGTCCAGCGCGCTGCAGTGGGCATAGTATCCGGCGATATTCTTGCGCGTCTGCTCGGTCATGGCCTCGGGCACATTCGCGCGGAGCGTGATCTTCTGCGGATCGTAGAGCGCGCGGTATTTTTCCGGCGCGGTCAGATACGGATCATGCGGCGGCCCCCAGGACACGAAGAGCACGAAGGGCTTCTCCGCTTTCGCGTGATCCTTCAGGTACTGCACCGCGTCGTGCGTCTGGTCGATGGCATCGTAGCCCGACCAGTGCAGTTTGTCCGACGTATCGCCGTAGAAGATCGAGTCCGTGTAATTGTGCGTGCACTCCAGCACCTTCCAGTAGTCGAAGCCCTGCCGCCGCTCGCGCGGAATGAAACTCAGGCGTCCATGCCCGTCCACGTGCCACTTGCCGATGAACCCGGTGTCGTAGCCGGCTTCGTGCATCACTTTGCCGATCGTCACCGCGTTCGGATCGAGCGGCACGTCGTTCAGAAAGACGCCGTGGGTGAGCGGACGCTGACCGGTGAGATACGAGGCGCGCGTCGGCGAGCACACGGGCATACCAGAGACCGCGTTCACACATCGCACGCTGACTCTCGCCAGCGCATCGAAGTTCGGCGTCTTGACGTTCGGATCTCCGGCAAAGCCGAAAGCCTGCTCACGCCATTGGTCCGCGATGACCACGACCAGATTTGGCTTCCGCTCGGCGGCCGATATCCGGATGGCCACAAAGAGGCACAAAAAGCACAAAGGGAATTTTTTCATAAGCCTTCGAACAAACTTAGTCAGCACTGCCCGACTTCGCCTTGAAGGTGCGGTCCTTCCACAGCTCGATCGGCACGTCGTTCTTTTGCGGCGCACCCGGCGTGCTCCGGCCATCCGCCACATACTTTTCCAACAGATGCGTCAACCGGTCGACCAACTCGGTGTGGTCCGCCTGCGTGTTGGTTTTCTCGCCGATATCCGCGGTCATATCGTAGAGCTGCACCGCGGGCAGGCCCTTCGCGGCAACGGTATTCGGTCGCGGCGCGCTCCATCCGCCGGAGCTCGAGCAAAGCTCAAGCTTCCAGTTGCCCTGCCGGATGGCAAACGAGCCATTGATCGAATGATGCACGATGGCCTCGCGCAGCGGCTTGTCCGCCTTGCCAAGCAACGCCGGTAACATACTCACGCTATCTTCACCCGCGTCGTCCGGCAGCTTCGCGCCGATGATCTCCGCGCACGTCGCCATGAAATCGGTAAGACACGTGATCTGATCGCTGGTCGTGCCGGCTTTGATCTTCCCCGGCCAGCGCGCGATGAACGGGATATGATGGCCCCCATCGAAGATGTCCGCCTTCGTGCCACGGAAAACATAACTGGGGTTATGCCCTTTCTCCGCGAGCTCCGCGAAATTGGCCTGCGGCGAGCAGCCATTGTCACTCGTGAACATCACGAGCGTATTCTCGGCGAGACCCTGCTGGTCGAGTGCCCGGAGCACTTCCCCGATGGCCCAGTCCGTCTCCATCACATAATCCGCATACGGGCTGATACCGCTTTTGCCCTGCCACTCTGCGCTCGGTACGATCGGGGTGTGCGGCGCATTCAATGGCAGATAGAGGAAGAACGGCTTGCCGCTCTTCGCCTCGGCCGCGTGCTGGCCCACAAACTCCACCGCCTTGCGCGTCAGCGTCGGCAGTACGTCCCGCGCTTCAAATTCCGGCGCGGCCGGCCCGAGTCGCGAAGGGTTGCTCTTCCGCCCTTCGGTTAGCGGAAACGACTTATCTGTCGTCGGCAGGACGGTCACGTGATCGTTTTGGATGAACGTGTACGGCACCATGTCGAGCGACGCGCTGATACCGTAGTAGAAATCAAAACCCACGCTGTTCGGCCCGTTCTTGATGGGCTGCGCGAAGTCCACATTGTGCACCTGCTCCACGCTCTCAATGTTGAGCTCGCTCACGTCTTTGCCCGGCAGCTTCACCCAATCCATGCCGAGGTGCCATTTGCCGATGCACCCCGTGGCATAACCGTGATCCTTAAGCAGGCTCGCCACCGTCATCCGCCCCGGCTCGATCAAGCGCGGGCTCAGCCCACCCAGCACGCCACTCTGCAAGCGCGAGCGCCAATTGTAGCGCCCCGTGAGCACGCCATAGCGCGTCGGCGAGCACACTGCCGAACTCGAGTGTGCATCGGTAAACCGCATCCCTTCCTTGCCCAGGCGATCCATGTTGGGCGTCGCAATCTTGCCGTCCGCATTCAGGCACTTCACGTCTCCGTAGCCGAGATCGTCGCAGAGGATGTAGATGATATTTGGATTCGACGCCGCGCGCGCGGCAGGCGACGCCGCGATCAACGCGACCGTGCAACTGGCGACGGCAAGCCGGATACCGCGGGGAAGAAGACGCAGAGTCATGGGGAGCATGGGTAGGCTGGTGGGGAATGGGGCAAACCCTCGAGACAGCGGAGGGTTGCAGTGTTGTCGCAATTTCCGACCGCAATGCACTCCTATTCTTAGCAAGAACAGCCGCCCATCACCGCACTCCGGAACGCGCATAAATGCGGCAAACCTGCGACATTCCCTTTTGCGTATTCTGTGCCTTTTCGTGCCTCCCCGATCCAGGCTATGGCTTCACACCCATCGCCACCGCCGTCGGCGACTTCCGCACTTTCAGCAGCACGGGAAAGCTCGACTGTAATCCCTCGGTGCTTTCGTTGGCGCGCGCATTGCCGGTCACCACCTGAATGAGGCGGTCCTGCTCCGGCACCCATTTCTCGCAGCTCAGGAACACCTCGCGCTCCGTTTCGTTGGCACGCACCTGCACACCATTCAAGCCGATACTGTCCACGATCACACCGTGGGGCAGCCCTTCGACATCGAGACTCACCGCCGCGTCGTTGCCATGCCGATCCACCCGCAACCACGCGGACACCCTCTCCCCGGGTGCGAGCGTCACTTCATACGGTTTGGCCGGGGCGGTCTTGCCGTCGCCCTGCGGCTTGCCCGCGACATCCGGTTCCAGGAAAATCATCTGCCTCGGCGGCGCCGCGACGGTGATCGCCGGCAGCCCCTCCACCGGACGACTTCTATCCTTGCCGTTCACCGAGGCTGTGGCCATCAGCTTCATCTTACTAAAATCGGTGGCGCCCTGCTTCGCTTCCGGAAGCACGTAAATACTGCCGGTGGCAGTGAGATGCCCGGCCGGCACGACAATCGGCGTCGTCACAAAAAATCCCGCCGGCACACCGCTGACATCCACGCGCACGTCCCCGTCCCAGTTGTCCTTGCGATCCACTTTCACCACGATTTGCTCACCGCTTCCGGAGGGAATGCTCAACGCACCCTTGGCCGCCAGCGTCGCCGAAAAATCCGGCTCCGGCGCCCGCACGATCAGCCGGTAGGCAAATCGCTCCCCACTCCAGCCGCGCGTATCGCTCACGCGCACGAGATACCGCCCCTTCGCCGGCGCGGTGAAGAGCAGGCGCGAATCCTTCCCGAGCGTCCGCTCACTGTCATCGTCGTTGGCATAGTTGAGGGTGAAGACCGGCAGACCATTCGGAACAATCTTCGAGCCGATCGGTTTCGGCTCCACCACGTAACACGGTTCGTCGAGGCCATGGCCGGCCGCGCTCGTGTTGAAATAGGCGCGCCGGATACCCCCGCGCGTGTAGTAGATCATGTCGGCATCCGGCCCGCGCGCCAGCCGGAAGATCTTCACCACTTCGCCGTTGAAATACATATAGTCGTTCAGTTCCATCTCCATGAACTGCCCGAGCCGGATCCCCGCGGCGCTCGCGTCCGCACTGCGCAGCGTCAGCCACGAATCCTTCGTCGCCTGCAAGAGCACCTGCGGCACCGGCTCGCCCTTCGCGTCCAGCACTTCGATCTTCGTGTCCGCCGGCGAGCCGAGCATCGCCGCGCGGGTCTCGATCACTAATTGCTGGCCCTGCTCCGCGTCGAAGCCGTAGAGATCGGCATCCGCTGCTTCCGGTTGGTCTTTCACAAAAAGGCGTCCGTTCACCGACGCGGGAATCGTCAGCACTTGCGCATGGTCAGGCGTGTCGTTCGGCTCCTGCTCGAGCGTCTCGGCCATCGGGCTCGCCAGCACCCGCATATTCACGCGGCTGCGATAGGCATCGGTATCCAGCGGCACCTTCACGTCGCCCTCCGCGCCCGCCTTCACCGTGAACGTGTCGGTCGTAAGATTGTGTCCCACGAGATGAATCGTGCTCTCGGCGTTCGCCGGCACCGACAGCGGCCACCAACCCGTGACGTAGGGCAGCACGCCCGCCGTGAGCCGGTAAAAGTGCGCGGGCGAACCCTCCAGCGTGATCTCCAGCACGCGTGCCGTGTACTTGCCGTCGCGCGGCACGGTGAACGCAATGAAGGGATCGCTGCCGCTATCCAGGCCGTTGTTTGCCGCCACCAGCTTGTGCTCGTCATCGAAGATCTCGATGCGCGGCGTCTGCATTTTCGATTCGATCCGTTTCGCCGCAAGATCGAAGGCGATCGTCTCGCCCTTCTTCGCCGCAAATTGGAAATTACCCTGCTGTCCCGTGCTGGCCAGCGTGCCCCAGAGATTCAGCGGCAACTTATCGATCGCGAATGGTTCGTTCGAGGAAGGAACGAGCGTCTGTGGCAGGTAATCCACGAGCAGTTTTTGCTTCGCCGATTCGCCCGCCGCGGTGATGACGCTGATTTCCACCTGCGTGCGCGGCACTTTGGCATCGGCGGTGATCGTCAACTCCGCGCCCATCCCCTTGTCCTCCTGCACAGTCGCCGTCAGCCCCGCGTTGCTGAATTTCACTTCCTTGATTCCCGCCAGATTCTTCCCGGTCAACTTGACCTTCGTCGTCGCCCCGCTCTGCACGCCGCGCGGCTCCAGGCGCGTGATCTCCGGGATCGGTGGGACCATCGGTTTCGCGGGTTTCGCCATCGCCGCCTTGGCCATTGGCTTCGGCGCACCCGCCGGCTGGCCCGTCGCGGAATCGTAAAAGGCCAGCGAACCATCGAGCCGGCCCACGGCGAGCAACCCGCCATCGAGCAACGCCAGCCCCGGTGACCAATCCGGTTGCGCCTCGAGCACGTGCAATTCCGTCACGTCGGCCGCCTTCCACACCTTCACTGCGCGGTCCGCCGCCGTGGAAATGAGCCGTTGGCCATCGGCCGTAAACGCCAGGTTCAAAATTGCTCCCTCGTGCGCAAAGCGCGTGAGCAAAAGTGGATTACTCCCCTCTTCCCCTTTCTCGCTCACCGCCCATACGCGAATCCGGCTGTCCACCCCACCCGCCACCACCGTTTTCCCATCCGGCGCAAAAGCCACGGTCGTCTGCTCCTTCAGCGGCTGCGAAAGCGTATCCAGCCGCTTACCCGTGGCCACTTCCCACAACTTCACCGTGCGGTCCGCGCTGGCGCTGGCCAGCACCTTGCCGTCGGGTCGGAAGCTCAGGCCATACACGCCGCCGTTGTGCCCGCTCAGAATCTTGATCTCCTTGCCGTCGGCCACATTCCAAAGCTTGATTTTTTGATCATAACTGCCCGTCGCCAGCGTCTGCCCATCGGGCGAAAGCGCCAGCGCATAGAGCGCGTCCTTGTGCCCCTCGTAAGTCCGCACCAGCGCGCCATCCGCCGTCTTCCATTGATACGCGATACCACCGATTCCAGCGTCGCCCGCCGCCGCAAAAAGCATCGTACCATCCGCCGAAAAGCGCAGCGCGTTCACCTTCCCCGCCACGCCCTCCATCGTCCGCACCGGCTGCCGCGTCGTTGCATCCAGCAACTGCACCGCCGCATACGACCCCACGGCGATCAACTTGGCCTGCGGCGAAAATGCCAGCGCCTGGATCGCCTTCTTGTGATCGCCCTTGGGCGCGATCTTCGGCAGCTTCGCCAGCGCATCGGCGATCTTCATCGGCGCCGCCGGCGGCTGCGCCCCGGCATCGATCCATTGCCGGATCAGCGCGATCTCGTCCGGCTTCAGATGTTCCTTCTTCCCCGGCGGCATGAATTTGTTCTTCCCCTCCTTGCCGCTGCGCCCCTCGAGAAATTTCACAATCAGCGAATCCTGCGCCTTCCCCGGCTCGAACGCCTTCCCCGCCTTCCCGCCCTTGATCAGCGCCTCGTACGTCTCCAGGCTGAACTCCCCCTCCGCATCGTCGCCCGCGTGGCAATCGACACAGCGCTCCTCAAAGATCGGCGCGATCTTCGCCGCATAATCCACCGGCTCGACCGCGCGCAACGTCGCGAGTGGCCACGCCAGCGAAACAGCGAGCGAGAGAGAAATGAAAATGGGGCGCGGCAAAAGCTTCATGGGGAACAAACAAGCAACGTCGTGGAGTAAACTCGTTCCCGGGGGAAATTGCACTTACGAGGTTGCGTAAGGGCACCGCGCTCAGCCGGCTACGCACTACCTGGCTGTATTGACAGGACCGCTGTTTACCACACACGCTTTTCATAGCCACCTACCGGTCGCTCCGCACAGCCCCCATGCCCTCACCAACTCACCCGCGCGTCCGCATTTTTCTCCGGGCGGCGATCATCGCTCTTTTCGCGTTTGCCGCCGTCGTCGCCGCAGAACCACCCAAAGCCGCTCCGGTCAAAATCTTCTTCGACACCGATATGGAGACGGATTGCGACGATGCCGGTGCGCTCGCCGTGCTTCATGCGCTCGCCGATCGCGGCGAATGCGAAATCCTCGCCACGGTCGTCAGCGTGCGCGACCCAAACTCCGCCGCGACCGTCGATGCCATCAACGCCTACTACGGACGCCCGAACCTCCCGCTCGGCATGGTGAAAGGCGCGGGAGTGTTGGAGAAATCCAAATACGTCAGCCACATCGCCGCCGATTTTCCCCATCGTGTGAAGTCTGCCGACGACGTCCCTGACGCCACGCTCACCTATCGCGACGTCCTCGAGAAACAGCCCGACCAATCCGTCACCATCGTCACCGTCGGCTATCTCACCAATCTCAAGAACCTGCTCGAACTCCCGGCCAAAGACGGTCACCCCAGCGGCCTCGATCTCATCCAATCGAAAGTCGCGAGATGGGTCTGCATGGGCGGCAACTTCATCGGCTCGCCGCCGCAGGACGACCTGAAACTCGGCAACGTCAATTTCCAGCGCGACTCCGCCTCCGCCCTCTACGTCATCCACCACTGGCCCGTCCCCATCGTCTTCGTCGGCCGCGAAATCGGCTCTGTCCCCAGCGGCCTCACCGTCGGCGAGAGTCTCGCCAAAACGCCATCCGACAATCCCGTGCGCATGGCCTACTTCCATTATTTCGGCGCGCAGAAAAGCCGCCACGTCGCCGACTTCGTCACCACCCTCTACGCCGTCCGCGGCCTCCGCGATTACTGGGACATCGAATCCGCGGGTTTCATGGACCTCCATCCCAACATGACCTTCGAATGGCAGCCCGCGACCGACCGCCACCAATCCTATCTCCTCAAAAAGCTCCGCGATGGCCAACCCAACGACCGCTACATCGAATCCATCCTCGACGAACTCCTCACCCAACCGCCGCACCGTTGACACCATCGCCTTCCACCTTCCGCCTTTCCCTCTTCTCTTTTCATCCTTCGGCCTTCATCCTTCATCCTTTCCCCATGAACCGTCCCCCCGCCTCCCGATTCGACCAGGAACTCCTCGACCTCTACGACGACTACGCGCACAGCCGCATCGGCCGGCGTGACTTCCTCGATCGCGCCGCCAAGTTCGCCGCCGGCGGGCTCACCGCCGCCGCGCTGCTCGAGATCCTCAGCCCCAACTACGCCTGGGCCACGCAAATCCCGAAGGACGACGCGCGCCTCAAGACCGAGACCGCCGAATACGATTCGCCGAAAGGCGCTGGCAAAATGAAGGGCTATCTCGCCAAACCCGCCGCCACCACCGGCAAGCGTCCCGGCATCATCGTCGTCCACGAAAACCGCGGCCTCAATCCCTACATCGAGGACGTCGTCCGCCGTGTCGCCGTCGAGGGCTACGTCGCCTTCGGCCCCGACGCCCTCACCCCGCTCGGCGGCTATCCGGGCGACGATGAAAAAGGCAAGGACCTCCAGGCCAAACGCAAGCCCGAGGAAATCACCGAGGATTTCGTCGCCGCCGCGCAATGGCTGGCCAAACACCCCGACTGCAATGGCAAGATCGGCGTCGTCGGCTTCTGCTTCGGCGGCGGCATGGCCAATACCCTCGCCGTGCGCCTCCCCGAGATCGTCGTCGCCGCCGTCCCCTTCTACGGACGCCAGCCCGTCGCCGCCGACGTCCCGAAAATCAAAGCCGCCCTCCTCCTCCACTACGCCGGCCTCGACACCCGCATCAACGAAGGCTGGCCCGCCTACGAAGCCGCGCTCAAGCAAGCCGGTGTGAAGTACGAAGCCTTCACCTACCCCAACGTCAACCACGGCTTCCACAACGATACCACCCCCCGCTACGACGAAGCCTCCGCCAAACTCGCGTGGTCCCGCACGGTGGAGTTTTTCAAGAAGACGCTGGGGTAAAGAACAGGACGCCTTGGTTACTAACCCAGGACGGCTTTAGTCTTTCTTGGACAAAAACGTCGATTTGGCCGGGTCGGGGTCCCGCGCTAGAATCACAACGCCATCCTCCCGCACCGCCAGGAACATGCCGGGACGATTGCCGGCCTCGAACCGAACCTTATCGCCGTCGCGGACCAGCTTAAAGCTCGCATCCGCATCGTAGACTCCGTTTTCATTTTTGGGCCGCTCGTGGAGGAACACGACATATTTCTGGTGCCGTAGAAAGAATCCCTTGGCCCCTACTTGCTCGAGTGACACGAGCTTCGAATCCGCAATTCCTGGCAGCACGTGGTATTTGCTCACGTGTTTGGCGGAACATTCGACGGCCTTGCCACGTTGCGCGGAAAATCCGGCGTCGGGCTGGCGGCGAGTCGAATCTCGATCGTTTCTTCCGGCTCCGCAAAAAGGGATGCGCTGAGGATCAGACCGATTAGCGCACTGGCGAGAGTGTGTTTCATGAGGGACCACGCTCCTGTAGCGCGTGGGTTGATCACATCACGCCCGCGGAGCGAATGACAAGCATGGTCTCTGGCGTTGCCGGAACCGCTCCGGGAGCGAGGAAGTCTTGGAATCCCCCCGCATCAGGTGGCGACTGGCACTCGTTACATGCTCAATTGCGACCCCAAAACCGCGCTTTGAACCACCGCTCCATGCTTTCGGGCGGGAGGCCGAAGCGATTGATGAAGGTGCGCGCGAAAAGGGAGAGATAGCGGCCACTCAGGATCTCCCCGCCCGGCGAAAGCATCCGGGACAGGATCTGGCGCTCCTTGGCGGATAGCTCGGAATTCCAGGCGTCAAAAGCGCTCGCCTCGGCGGACTGCCGGATCGCCGAAAGCGTTTCCTCGATCTCGTTGGAAGAGGCCCCTTTGACCTCGAGCGCCGTGCGCAACAAATCGACTCGATGGAAAGCTACTCTCATGGCAACGAGACGGAAGAATGATCCAAAAAGTCAGCCGACGCGAATGCGTTTCGCAGGGCGGGGTGAAGACCCGGCGAGTTCAAAAAGTTCTTGACATTTACACTCCTATTTGCTACCTTATTCGCCTGACTGGAGGAATAGTCATAGTGAAGGAGGTAGAGGACGGAATCCGAGGGCAGTTGAGGTCAGCGGCGACAGCAGGCAATCCGACAGAATCCACCCCATGCAATTACACGGACATCAATCAGGGATAAAGTGGTCGATCTCACGCGAGGCTTCTGCCGCGCCGGGGGCTGGCCTCCTTTCCCAGAGTAATCGCCCTCAATCGTGCCTAATCGTGCCTCAAATTTTTCCCGAAATCGCCGTTTCCATCACCCTCCCACCGACACCCATGCCCAAATGCAGAATCCCACCCGCATTTACTCTGGAGATCCCAGTCGATCCCACTCAATCCCACCCCGTTTTTGATCAACGTCCACTTGCGGATAAACAAAAGGCTCCGAGGCCCCGAATGAAGCCAAATCAAGGTAAATCAAGCCAATTCAAGCCTTTGAAATCTCTACGCACCAGCCTTGAGCAGGTGCGAGCGCGAGCGCGCCACCCCGTCTCCTCAGAACTGCGCGAGGAAACGCTGGTCGTTCTGCGTGAAGTAGCGGATGTCGGGCGTGCCGGACATGATCATGGCCAGCCGGTCGAGGCCGAAGCCGAAGGCGAAGCCGGTGTATTTCTCCGGGTCGTAGGCGGTGTCGCCGCGCTTCGCATTGATCGACTCGAAGACGGCGGGATCGACCATGCCGCAGCCGGCGATCTCCAGCCATTTGTCGGCGGCGCCCAGCGCGGTGGCCTTGATATCCACCTCGAAGCTCGGCTCCGTGAACGGGAAGAAATGCGGGCGGAAGCGGAACTGCGCGTCCTTGCCGAAGAGCTCGCGGAAGAAGAATTCCAGCGTGCCCTTGAGATCGCCCACGCTCACGCCTTCGGCGACGTAGAGGCCTTCCATCTGGTTGAACTGCGCGAGGTGCGTGGCGTCCACTTCGTCGCGGCGATACGCGGCGCCGGGCGCGATGATGCGGATGGGCGGCGCGCTGCTTTCCATGGTGCGGACCTGGATGGTGCTCGTGTGTGTGCGCAGGAGGCGGCCATCGGGCAGATAGAAGGTGTCCTGCTCGTTGCGCGCCGGGTGATCGGCGGGGGTATTGAGCGCGTCGAAGCAATGCCATTCGTCCTCGATGTCCGGGCCATCGGCCAGCGCGAAGCCCATGCGGCGGAAGATCTGGATGGCGCGATCCTGCAGTTGCGTGATCGGGTGCAGCGAGCCGAGGCGCGGCGCGGTGCCCGGCAGCGTCACGTCCACTCCGGCAAAGGCGGCGGCATCGGCATCAGCCAGCAGCGCGGCCTTGCGTTCGTCCAGCGCAGAGGTCACGGCAGTGCGGACGTCGTTGAGGAGTTTGCCGATGCGCGGCTTGTCTTCCTTGGAGACGTCCTTCATCCCCTTGCTCACCGCGGTGAGCGCACCGGACTGGCCGAGGTATTTGATGCGCGCCTGCTCCACGGCGGTTTCATCCGCGGCACCGGCGATGGCGGCGAGGGCTTCGGTGCGGAGTTGTTCGAGTTGCTGGTCCATGGAGGCGATGAGAAATGGAAAATGGGAAAAGCGGGAAGGAGAGAATGCAGAGCCCGCGCCGCGGCGCAAGTCTGGGGAGTACTGGCCAGCAGTGGCGACTCGCCTTTCCGGTGTGAACTTTGCCAACGGCGCCTGATAACCCCCGCTCGTCCCACAGGCGGGCAAATGAAGCGGCTCTACGGGTTTGCACTTACCTCGGAAAATGCCACGCCCCTAGGACTTAAACATTCCCCGTCAAGGGGCTTGCCAAACCACCGCGATTTCCCGTAGACCCAGCGCCGGAACCCGACAGGCGCGTACTCTGCAATGGCCGATGATGACAACATTCCCCACGCTATGAATATTCTTTCTCCCTCCTCCATTCCTTCTCTCCCCGAAGGCATCTCTTTCTCTCGACCATCCGGCAAGCCCCGCCGGCGCATCCTCTGCACCGGCATCGCCGCCCTCATGATGGTCGGCCTCTGCCGGGCGACGGCGGCTTTCGTGACCGACATTGATACCTTCTCGACGAACCAGTCGGCTCTCACCCTCACCTTCCCTCCCGCCGGCACATCCGCCTCCTCGAGCGTTTCCGGCGCCGGCATTCTCGGCGGCGAGCGCGATATCCAGATCAACCTCACTTCCGGCGTCATCGCCGGCAACACCACTTCGGCAGTGGTGAGTAGCGGTTTCTTTTCCTACTCGCAGGACGCCACGATCGCGGCCAATACGGTGCTCCAGTGGGACGGCACGGACGGGTCACCATCCTTGAACGCCACCGGCCTCGGCGGCATCGACCTGACCGGCGGAGGAGCGCAGAACAAGTTCCAGCTCAGGATCACCTTCGACGATCTGCCGGTGAACGTGGTGCTGACGGTCTATACCGATGCGGGCAATGCGTCCTCGGCGACGTTGGCGCTGCCCGGCTTGGTCTTTGCCTCGACGGATTACACTGTGAACTACAGCAGCTTTACGACACTGCTCGGCACCGGGGCAAACTTCGCCAACGTGGGGGCCATTACCCTTTCGGTCGGCTCGGCGGTCACCGCGCCGGATTTCGTCCTCGATAACTTTAGCGTCGCATTGCCGGGCGCAACGCACTGGTTGGGGCAGACCGACGGTACTTGGAGCGGGATCAACTGGGCCGTCGACGCCGCGGGCACGCCGACCTCGACGACCCCGACCAGCGGGGACGATGTCACCTTCTCCGCGACGGGCGCGGCCAACCAGAACACCACCCTCGACGCGAATTTCACCATTCACAGCCTCACCATCCAGGACCCGGCAGCCGTGACAATCAGCGGAGCAAACACCCTGACCATCTCCGGCAACGCCGGGACCGGCATCGACGTGCAAAGCGGCGCCGGCCTCTTCACGCTCAATTCGGACCTCATTTTCGCGGGGAACTCCAACACGATCACGGTCGATAACGCCGCCGGGGCGGTCATCAACGGCGGGATCAGTGGCGCCATCCTCGGCGTCGGAGGCCTCACCAAGCTGGGCACGGGCACATTGACCCTCGCCGGGTTTTCGACCTACACGGGCAATACCACCCTCGAGGGCGGCGCGACCATCATCACGGGCGCGATCACCAGCACCGATCAATTTTACGTGGGCTACAGCAACAGCGGCGTCACGGCGACCATCACCGGCGGCGGCGCGGTGACCGATGTCGCGGGCACGATCGGCGTGAGCCCCACGGGCACGGGCAATACGGTGACCGTGACCGGCGCGGGTTCCACCTGGACGAGCACGGGCGATCTCAATATCGGCTTCGATGGCAGCAGCAATACCCTGCAAATCCTGAATGGCGGCGCGGTGTCCGCCAATGTGACCAAGATCGGCGTGAACTCGGGCGCCGACGATAACAAGATCGTCGTGAGTGGGGCAGGCTCGCAGCTCGCCACCACCAATGACTTGGTCGTCGGCTTTACCGGCACCGGCAATTCCCTCGCCATCGACACCGGCGGCCAGGTGACGAGCCTGAACACGCTCATCGGCAATACCTCCACGGCCAACGGCAGTTTTGCCACGGTCGATGGCGCCGGTTCGCTCTGGACCAACACGGGCACCTTCTACATCGGTGTCGATGCCAGCGACAACTACGTCACCGTCTCCGCCGGCGGCAAGATCAGCGTGACGCTCGATGCGGTGATCGGTCAAAACTCCACGGCCGACAACAACGAACTCGACGTGACGGGAGTCGGTTCGAATTTCACCACCTCGGGAGCGCTCTACGTGGGCAACGGCGGAACCAATAGCACACTGCGGATTACCAGCGGCGCCGTGGTGCAGAGCAACCTGGGCCGAATGGGTGCGCTGGCCAGTTCCGGCGGTAACTTCGCCGAGATCGATGGGGCCGGATCGCTGTGGGATATCACCGGCACCCTGCGGGTCGGCGGTGCGGCGGACACCAATACGCTGTGGGTTACCAATGGCGGTGAATTGCGCGTCGGCGGCAATAGCTTCCTCAGTTACGCCAGCACCTCGGATGGCAATACCGTCCGGATCGACGGCGCGGGGTCGAAGTATACGGCCAACGCGCTGATCGTCGGCCGCGATGGCACGAATAACTACGTTTACGTGGTGAATGGCGGCGCGCTATCCGCGTCCTCCATCACGCTCGCGCAGAATGCCGGTTCCGAGGGCTACATCGTAATCGGCAACAGCGGCGCGGCCGGCACGATCACGACCCCCACGATTACCGGCGGCGCAGGAACGACCGCCGGCATCACTTTCTCGCAGACGGATACCGGCTATGTCTTTTCTCCGACGCTCGCCGGCACCCTGATCGTGGTGCAAAGTGGCACCGGCGAAACCATCCTGACTGGCACGAACACTTACAACGGCGGAACGGTCATCACGGGAGGGACACTCCGCACGCAAAATGCCAGCGCGCTGGGCTTGGGAACGGCCAACCTCTTTGGCGGCACGCTCGCGGCCACCGGTGCACTCACCGTCGACTCGCTCAATTGGGGGCCCGGCGCCCTCCAACTCGCCCCGGCGGCGGGCGACATCTTGCATGTCACCAACGTGCTCAAGAATTCCGGCAGTGGCGGCAGCTACGTCCTCGACACCACGGGACTCACTGCCGGTACCTACACGCTGACCACGTTTGGCTTGTTGTCGGTTTTCGCCAGCGCCAGTGATTTCAGCGCGACAGCCCTGAATCCCAACGTCCAGTTTCAGTCGACGATCGTGCTCAATGCCAACGACGTCGAGATCACGATCCTCAGCGCCACCGCGAATGGTCCCATCATCCAGAATAGCGCACCGGTCGGAACCCCGACCTTTGCCGACTTCACGGTCAACGGTCCGGTCACGACCGGCGGGCCGACGGAGAACAACCAGATTCAGTCCCTCACCTTCCTGCCGGGCAGTTCGCTGCTCCTCCATAACACCCTCTTCGTCACCCAAGGGCCGGTCATTCTCGTGGGCGGTTCAACCCTCACGCTGGATGGTGTGCTTTCGGCCGGCCAATTGCAGATGCTCTTTGGTTCCTTGCTCAACGGCAATGGCAGCATCCTCGGCAACCTGATCAACGCCGGTCTGATCAGCCCGGGCCACTCCCCGGGGCAGATCCATGTCAGCGGTAACTACACGCAGACCCCCACCGGCACCTTGCGCATCGAAATCGGCGGACGCGATTTGTCGCAACACGATCTGCTCTCCGTGGGCGGCACGGCCACCCTCGACGGGACGCTGCAACTCGTGCGGTTGAATAAGTTCAAGCTCAAGCGCAACAAGCCGGTGACCTTCCTCACCGCCGATGGCGGCGTGAGTGGCGAGTTCGCCACCGTGGAGAATGGCTTTGCCAGCGACACCATTCTCCAGTCGACCGTGGTCTATCATGCCAACAGCGTGGCCCTCGAAGCGAAGCAGGGATCGTT
>NZ_JBDUCX010000206.1:0-12221 GCF_040003245.1 Chthoniobacter sp. | reverse complement strand
AGCCGTTCGCGACCAGCTTATCGACATTCGGCGTCTTCACGATCGGATGCCCGAGAATGCCGAGGCAATCTGGGCGTAAATCATCGGCGAGGAAGAAGACGATATTAGGTCGCCCCTTCACTGCATCGGCGGCGCGGGACGCGGCCAGCGGACTGAGGAGGAGTGCGGCGATGAGTGCGATGTGGTGTTTCATAGATCTATTCCTGCGCTGCTTTCTTGTTGGCTTTCATGACGACGATGGCGGCGTCGTTCGTTTGTTTTGCGCCGGGAGTGCTGCGGCCGTCGGCAATCTGCTGTTCGAGGATCTTCGTCATGCGCGCAACGACGTCGGGAAATGTGGACTGCACATTCGTAGTTTCGCCGATGTCTTTGCCCAAATCATAGAGTTGCACGTCGGGCAGGCCCTCCTTTTTGGCCTCGGCATCGCCGGGCGTTCCCCAGCCGCCGCTGCGGCGGTAGTAAATGTCGATTTGCGGATTGAAGGAGGAGAAGAACAAGAAGGTCTCCTTCCCTGCAACGAACAGCACGGGATCGAAATCGGCCTTGCCCGCGATGTCCTGCAAGACGCTCGCCTCGCCCCAGGAGCGGCCTTGATCCGATGAAAACGCCTGCACGATGCGCTGCGATTCGGCGCCCTCCGTTGGCGACGAAAACCAAGCCGCCATCAAGCGCCCATCCGGCAGCACCGTGATGCCTGGCCCCAAATTGTAGCCCGATGTGTTCGCCGGATCTTTCGGATCCGTGCTCGTGTGCGTAAAGACGACTGTGTGATCGGTGATCTGGATGGGCGATCTTTCAGCGGCTTGGAGGGGCGCGAGAAGTAGGGCGGTGAGGAGGGTGAGATTCGTGTTCATCGGCATTATTTCACCCATTCTACATCCACATACAGCGCCCGCAGGTTTGGCGCGTCGTGGATGTAGAGGAGTCTGCCGGGGCTGACTTCGCGGATGGCGGTGTAGTTGAATCCGCCGGAGTCGGTGATGACGGTGTGATGGCTCCAGGTGTGGCCTTGGTCGGTGCTGAACATGAGGTTCGAGCCGGGGCGTCCGTAGCTGCACGCGAGCACGCCATTGCTCATGAGCGTCATGTCGGGCGCGACGCTGCCTTCTTCAAGCGGAGTAGTTTTGTCCCAGGTCTTGCCGCCGTCGTGCGACCACGTTTGCCGCAGCGGACCAAAGGAGAGAGGGCGCAGGATGGCCATCATTTCCGTGGCGGAGAAGCGCACGACGGACGGCTCGGGGCCTGCGCCGATGGTAGAGAAGTAAGTCCACGTCTTACCGGCATCGGCGGATTTCATGAGATAGGAATGCATGTCGCCTTTCGAGATGGCCGTGTAAACGACGGCCATGGTTTCGCCGTTGCCGAGGTCGAAGATGTCACGATCAAAAGCGACGCCGAACTGGCCGGACTTCTTCGGCACTTGGATGAGGTTCTCGAACATCGTGAACTTCTCCGCCTTCGCATCAAAACGATAGCTCATGCCGACATAGATGCCCTCTTGATACTTCACGTTCCAACGCGAGACGCCGAGGATGTCGCCATCGGTCATGCGGATGTGCGGCTGCGGCGCAAAGGTCTTGAATTGCAGGTCGGCGACAGGCTGCCACGTCCTGCCTGCGTCGGTGGATTTGAGCACGCCATAGGGCTCGTAAATAGCATCCGGTCCCTGCGCGACGCTGAGCATGAGCACGCCTTTGCCTACATCGTAGAGATACGGCCGCGTGGGTGGGATAGGCTTGTCCTTGGCTTCGTCCGCGACCGCGATGCCAATCTCCGTGTCCGCGGTGCGCAGTGCTTCGCCACGCGCGCGTGGCTTGTCCCAGCCGGGCGGTGGCGGGATGTCCCAAGGCTTGCTGACCGTGATGCGCAGCTTCGACTTCGCGGGCTGCGACGCCTTGCGCACCCCGAGCTTCACCGACTGCCAAAACGCGCCGCCCGTCCAAAGCGGGGCCGTGGACCCGAACTGCACGAAGGCCTCGCCGTTCTCCGCCGGTTTCCAAAAAGCACCCTCGCCGTGAATCTTCTCCTCGCCATCCACGGCGATGCTCATGTCATTGCCGCGAATGACGAGCCGATAAGTGTGAAACTCCTTGCTCGCATCCATGAACGCCACGCGGTCATGCCAGTTCGCGATGCGCTCCGGGCACAGCAGCAGCCCCTCCTGATGCTTCCCATCGCTCACGAGCAAGTCCACCCGCGGCAGCATCCCCGTGCCTCCACGTCGCGCACTTTCCACACGCACCTTTGCCTCCACCACGATTTTCGTATCCGGCTGCGGCTTCCACGCTGCGCGAAACGCACCCGACTCCGTCGTGGAGTCATCCACAAGATGCAGCGTGCCGTTCGCGATCTTTGCGTTCGGCTTGCCGATGGCGGTCCACATCGCGCCTGGCAAATCCTTGCCGTCGTAGCTGACGAGCCACTGGATGTCCGAGTCATCAGCCGCGTGGAGCGCAGCCAGCGGCACGAGCAATAGGGCGGTGAGGAGTGAAAGCGTGCGTTTCATGGGTTGGCCGAATTCAAAAGTGCGAGGGTCAGTCTCTGAGGTCAGGGGAAAAACGGGAACAACACCTTGATTTCCTCGACCGTCGGCTGGCGGCCGTATTCGCAAATCTCAAAGGCTTCGGCGAACTTCACTGCGGCGCCTTTCTCTGGGCCATAGTATTTGATCAGCGCATCGCGGGAGTGCTTCGCTTCGCCGCCCTGGCGTCTCTCCCAACGCTCGCGCAGCCAGGCTTTGCGAGCCGCTACGTCGCTGGCAGGTGGCACCTTGGCTGCATACTCTTCGCCGCCATTGGTTCCGCCTTCGTAGTGCTGCGAGGGCATCTCGTGGATCGCGGTGAGTTTCTGATCAAACACGTCATCCACTGACACGGCGATGTCCGCTTTGAACGGATAGGGCTTTTGAAAACCGTCGCTCGAATAAAGGAATAGCGGGTTCTTTTTCAGCGGTGGCACATCACTGCATACGAACGGCACAGTGACCATGAAGGCTGCATCTTGAACCAGCACGCCCACGTAGCGATGGTCGGGATGATAGTCCCACGGGCGATGCGCGATGACGATGTCAGCCCGCCACTCGCGAATGGCGCGGATGATCTTCTGCCGGTTCTCCAGCGTGGGCACCAGCTCGCCATCATGGATGTCCATCACCAGCGTTTCCGCACCGACGATGGCATCCGCCTTCTTCACTTCTGCGAGCCGCCGCTGCGCGAGCGGTCCACCCGCCGACTGCCAATGCCCGATGTCGCCATTGGTCACGGAGACGAGCTTCACATGATGCCCGAGCTTCGCCCACTTCGCGGCGGTGCCGCCGGAGGTGTATTGCGCATCATCGGGATGTGCGCCGAAGACGATGATGCGAAGCTTCCCATCATCGTCCGCAGCATGAGCGGTGAAGGGAAGCATGAGCGTGAACGACAGGAGCGCGGTGGCGTAGCTGAGAAGTGAACTGAGTTTCATGGTGGATAGTTATGGTGGGTAAGTGTGTGTTTCTGGGGCTAAAAATCCTCGGCCAGCTGATCGAGTTCCTTGTTGATGCGATCCTTCCGCTCGGTGGGGATGTTGAGTTGAAGCAACTGATCAAAGGTCTCGATGGCTTTGATCTTCTTCCCGGCAGCGAGGAGCGCGCGGGCGTAGGCTTCGAGCAGACTGGCTTTGGAGCTGAGGTTGGAGACACTGGTGAAGTCCGTGCCGTCGAAGGCTTTCACGGCTTCCTTGGCTCGCTGGTTCTCGATGAGCAAACGCGAGAGCGCGATGAGGCTTTCGACGCGCCACGCGTAGTTCGCGGGGGTGACGTTGATGGCTTTGCGGAACTGCTCTTCGGCCTCTTTGGTGTGGCCTTGCTTGAGATGGAGCATGCCCGTTTCTCGCAACGCACGACCACGCACGCCTATCTCTGTGCCGGCTGAATCGGCTGCAAGGTGCCACTGCTGAAGTTCAGCGGCGGCGTCCTTCTTGGCATGATAGATTTCGGCGAGAAGACCATGCGCCTGACCGCGACAACGCACGGGCCATGCGTCGATGTCTTTGCCCTGCACCGACGCCAGCGCCTCATCGTAGCGCTCGAACTCAGCGAGCACGCGCAGCTTGGCGAAATCACGATGCGCGGGGTCTTTGACCGCGGCGGCGAGGGCGAGCGCACGGTCTGGGTTCTTCAGCGACTTGACGGCCAGGTCCAAGGCGAGGCTGAGGTAGCCAAAGTTTTCTCCGGCCTCGTCGGTCTTGGCCGCGAGGGCTTCGAGCTTCTGAATGGCTTCGTCGTAGCGCTTGTCCGCCGTGAGGCGCTTCACAGCACCGAGCTGTGTGTAGTCAACCGCGTGCGACGAGACGCTGAGCAAAGTAAGCGCACTGATGATGGTGATGATGAGACGGGTCATGGGGTGATCACTTGAAGGTTGCCGTGCCGAAGGACGCATCGCCGGGGATGCGGGAGGCGTTGAGCTTGCCAGTCCACACGGAGTTTTCCCGTTGGTCCTTCTTCTCCGCGGCGTCGATGAAGTGAACGCGACCGACATTGAGATACCACATATCTCCCTTCTTCGGCGCTGCCACGCGGAGGGTTTCAAAAGGGATTACCGCCATGGATTCCCAGCGGTTCTTGTCGGGCAACAGCTTGGTCTCGAACGTCCATTTGCCATTCCAGCTTTCGTCGTTACAGCCGTAGCGGGGATGCAGAACATCAGTGATGAAACCGTGCTCAGCATCATTGAAGGAGGTCGGCTCCGGTTCATAGGCAAAGTAGAAGTAGCGGCTGCGATCCCCGGAGGGTGACACATTCACGATGATGCTTTCCTGAAGCCATAACTCGGCATCGTGGCCACGCGTCACGAACTTCATCTTACCCGCTGGCTGCTCACCGCTGACGCGCACATAGAGATGACCGTCGTCGCACAGCACGCGAAAGGTTGTCTTTGCTTGCAGGGCCGTTGCTGCGTCTTCCACGGGACCGAGGGTGTGCTCCTCCGCGCTCTTCCAGCGCGGCGAATCCAGCGTCAATGTCTCGGACACTTTCGCTATCTCCAGCGACTTGGTTTGCCGCGAGAGCTGCGCGGGATTGGCCCGCATCTTCGCGGTGTCCCAGTTGAACGGAGCACGGTCCATGTAAGTCTGGGCGAATTTCAAATCGGGTTCGTTCCTTTGAGGGAAGGCGGGGTTTTTCCATTTTGGATACTTGGCGTCGCCGTTCACCACCGCAGCAACAAACTTGTTCCGGGCATCCACGGTGTTCAGCAGTTGGTTCAGCGACGCTGCGTCGTTCATGGCCTGATGATTACGATATGCGTTGATTACCAGCACGGTATGCTTGAGGAAATCGAACTCGTAACGGACAATGTCCAAGCGCGTTTTCACCTCGGGCAGTTGGGCGTTTTTTTCCGCCTGCGTTAAGTCCTCCTCCATGGCATTGATCAGGTCCGGGGTGTATAACGTTCCAAGCGTAAAGATCGGATCGCGTTCTATTTTGGAAGTGTATTCCTTGAGGGTCTCCAGGAGCGCTACCCGTTTCTGAAAGGTAATAAAAAAACGCCGCATCTGGGGTTCTGATTCCCGGAACGCTGCCTGCAAGTATTCGTTGAAAAGCTCGTCCGCGCTCTTTGTGAAAGGTTCAATGCCCAGCCGCAAATAGATATAGATGTTGGGACCTTCGAGCCCCCACTGGCCTGGCCGCGGGATGCCATTGACCTGGACGACGTGGACGTTGTTAGTTACCAGCCGGTCGTTCTGCGCGGCAATCTGGGCCACGGTCAGCCCCTTCAGGTGTAGGGCGCCCCAGTTGTAGAGATAGGCCGAATATCCGCCTGGCACTTTGATAGTTTTCCAAGCTTCGAACGCTTTTTCGGACGAATCCATCATTTCAATGATCGTGTTCGGCGGAAACTCGTTGAAGGTCCGCGGTGGCGGAGCGGCCACCGAATAGGCTGACATCATGATCCTCTTTCCGGGGCGGTCCTTCAGCAGGCGCAGCGCCATATCGCGGTGCATGATCCAGATCTTCTCGCCCCAAATGTTATAGGCCGAGCCGTCCGTGGGGACAGAGTCCGGAGTGACCCCATAGAGTTCGGCGCATTTCGAACATTGGCACGACCTGAATCCATCGGCCTGACCCAGCTCCACAATGTCAAAACCTTCGTCGCATCGTTCGAGAAGGTGTTTGTAAATCAGCTCACGCACTTCCGGATTGGAGAGACAGAGTTGCCCTTCTCCATCCTTCATCGTCAATGCGGGCTGCCGCACGCCGCCGGCCAGGATGAAGTATTCCGGGTGGTCCTTTCCGTATTGGCTGATCGGGACGGCCGATGGGTGCTGATGCCCCCACCGCGACCAGATGCGCTGGAAACCAAGGCAATGATTGGCCGTAAAAAAGAGGTCGGGGGAATTGCGAAAGTCGTGCTCGATGAAAAACGGGGAGCCGTTTGTATTCAAATTGCCAGGGACATGAATGATCGAGGTCGGAATAAACGCGGTTCCGTTATTGCCGGGCGATAGGAATCGCGCTCCCGCGTAACGGTAAACGAACTCCGCCATTCCGAACAATGTCCCTGCATAGGGGATCGTCACATCCTTGCGGATCGTGGCGCGTTTTCCCACCAGCGTGTCCGGCGCATCATTGCCCGCGATGATGATGTGGCGACCCACCGCTTTGTGGACATAACTCCATCCGCCAAGGCGCTTCGCGTCTACGCCATTAGCCGCTGCAAACTTGGTCGCACCGAGGTAAAACCCAGGCCGCGCCGCCTCCGCCTCCGACTCTTTCCTTACCTCCAGCTTGATCGCATTCGCCGCGAATGCCTGCTGCAACAACTCCGCCGCCCGCGTGACCGAAGACTCCGCCGCCGCATTCGCCGCAGCATCCGGCACCACGATCTGATACTTCGATTTGCCCCGGAAACCGAGGATCATGTCCTCCGGCGCATCATCGCCACCGGCCTTGGTCTGGCTGATGGCTGTTGCAGCAAAGGCGAGTGAAAAAACGAGCGAGGTAAGAAGCTTCATGCGTGGGGTGCAAAATGGAACAAGGTGTATTGGATTCATTGGCTTCGCTGTTACTTGCCTTTTCCCCAAAGCTTCGCAAACTTTTCCGGCACATAAAAATCGTCTTTGCCAGTGGCGGAATAGGCAGTGCGTTCGATGGTGGTTCCACGGACGCGCTGGCGGCAGACGTTGAAGTGCCAGGGGAACAAATCCTTGGGCTGGGCTCCGTCGATGCCTTTGAACCGTTGTTCGACGTTCTCCTGCCCCTTCAGGCCGGCCTTGTATTCATCGAGCGTGAGAAAGCCGTCGTGGTTTGTGTCCCAGCGGTCGAACGCCTTCGCACGAGCCTCGGGTGTCACGCCTTTGGGCGCAGACTTCGGGGCGGCGGGCTTCTCGGTGACGGGCTCGGTGGTCAGGCACTCGGGATTCGGCTTCGTGGGCAGCGTGGCTTTCCAGTCGAGCGCGAGCTTGCTCAGGCGGGCGACGATGTCGGGATGTTCCTTCGCGACATCATTGGCCTCCGCCCGGTCCTCGGTAAGGCGATGCAGTTCGACACGCTTGGCATCGTCGGTCAGCCACGGATGCCCATGACAGGACAGGTCACCCCAGCCCCAGTCATCGGCGAAGATGAAGACGATGCTGGGTTTGGTGACGGATGGTGGCACATCCGCGGCGTGCAGCACGGCCCACTCTGCGAGCAGCAGAGCGGCGAGAGAGTATAGGATCTTCCTCATCATCTATCTCTCGGTGAATGGTGCTGGAAGCAACCGGATCACTCCTCCTCCGTATCCTTCTTTTTTGGGGATTTCCTGCCAGTCTTCTTGGTCGTGTCCCGTTTCGGATCGACACAAGTGGGATCAACCTTGGCAGGCAGGGTGGCATACCAGTCGAGTGCCATTTTGGTCAACCGGGCCACAAGTTCGGGGTGCTCCTTTGATTGATCTTTGGCGATATCCTCGTTGCGATCCGCAATCAGGTTGTGCAATTCGACGCGCTTGCCGTCGAAGGTCGTCACCAGCTTCCAGTCGCCATCACGAACCGCCAGATCCGGCCAATAGTTAGGCTCCTTTTCTTGTCCATTGATTCTCCAAAAGACGGGACGCGTGCGAAGCACAGGCTTGCCATTGAAAGCCTCCAGGAGGTTCTCGCCGTCCAGTTTGTCCTCTGCCGAAGGGGTAACTCCGGCTGCGGCACAGAAGGTGGGGAGCAAATCCACCGCAGAAAGAACCGTGGTATCGTTCTTCACTCCGGCAGGGGTGTGCCCCGGCCAGCGCAGGATGAAAGGCGTCCGCACGCCGCCCTCAAAGAGACTGGTTTTCTGCCCGCGCATGCCACCGGTTTCACCGATGCTGTAGTAGCTGCGATACTTACCGGGCACACCTTTATCGTCTTCCTTCGATTTCGCCGGGCCGTTGTCGCTGGAGAAAACCACGATGGTATTCCCTTCCACGCCGCAGCGCTTCAGGGCGTCGAGCACCATGCCCACCTTGTTGTCGCCATCGGTAATGACCGCCGCATAGACCTGTTTGCGCTCGTCGAGATTTTTCCACAGCTTCATCGATTCGGCAGAAGGAGTATGAGCGAGATGGCTCTCGTGAAGCCATACATCGAGGAAGAATGGCTTGTCTTTGTTTGCCTCGATGAACTTCACGGCCTTGTCGGGAATGCCGTTGCCGCTGGGACTGACTTTCGGTCCCGGGCCATGATAAACCGCCGATTCGTCAAAGCCGTAATCCGCCATGGCCGGCCCACCTTCACCCAGATGCCATTTGCCAAAGTGACCGGTGCGATAACCGGCAGTTTTGAGATAGCGGGAAATGGTGGGAGCCTTTCCATCCAACCAATCAGGCATCTCAGGAGGCGTTTGAGGGCCGAATACCGTGTTGATGCCAAAGCGGGATGGATAACGTCCCGTGAGGGCAGCGGCGCGGCTGGGTGAGCAGACGGGGCTGAGCACGTTGAACTGCAGGAAGTCCGTGCCCTCGCTGGCGAGCCGGTCGAGGTTGGGAGTTTTCAGCCACGTGTTGCCGTGGCAGGACAAGTCGCCCCAGCCCCAGTCGTCGGCGTAGATGAAAACGATGTTGGGTTTCTGCGCAGGTGCAGCCAGGGCAGTTCCTTGCGCGGCCAATAGCGTGGCAATGAGTGCGGCCACGAGTGCGATCTTGTGTTTGATTTTCATAGATTGATTTTTTTCATGGTGATGTGACTTCGCTGTCGGATGCGCATTCCGTCAGTGGCCGGTGGCATATTCCAGGCAAACCACGGTGTCCAAGGGGTCGGGGGCCTTGCCCGTAAGCTCGATCGAAACAGTTCCATCCTGCTGCGTGAACTGGAGCGGTGCGCGTTTGGCATCGGCCAGAAAATACGCGTTGCTGACTTTGCTCGTCAGCCCCTTTACCTCGAAGCGTCCCGCCGGCCATTTGAAGATATGCAGGTAGATTTTGGCCGACTGTCCCGTCGCTTTGTCCGCCGGTCGCGAGGTGGCCAGCCAGTCAACTTCGAGATCCGGCGCTCCCTTCCGCTTCCCTTTTTTGACTGCTGGGACCTCCTTGAACTTTCCGAGATCACTTGGCTGGGCGCCATAGATGGACTCGCCGTTAGCCTGCAACCATTTACCCACGGGCTTCATGATCTCCGTGGATTCGGGCTGCAATACGCCTTCCGCGGTGGGTCCGAAATTCAGCAGAAAGTTGCCACCTTTGCTGACCACACGGGCCAGCATTTGAACGACCGTTTGCGGGGATTTCCAGTCGTCATCCGCCGCAGTGTAACCCCACGAATCGTTCAGTGTCATGCAGGTCTCCCAATCTTCTTCCCAAGTTGGCGCGGGCTGTGTGGGAATGTCGCGGTCGGGGTAGGAAAGGTAGTCCACGCCGATCTCCCGCTGTTCGTCCAAACCAGCCTTGTCGAGTGCTTTCATATTGTTTCCGGAATACGAAAAACGGCTGTTCACGATGGTTTCCGGGTGAATGCTCCGAATGGCCTGCATAAATTCCCCGGCAATGACCGGATCATATTTCTTCGGCGGCGCATCAAACCAGAGCACCGCGGGTTTGTAGTCCCTCAACAGCTCCTTGATCTGCGGAATGGCAATAGTATGGATGTATTGGTCGTAGTTGCCCTTTTGAGCCGGATCCCAGGGACCTTTCAAGTCACCGCCCCCAGGATGATGCCAGTCCTGACCTTCGGAGTAATAAACGCCGAATTTAATGCCTGCCTTGGCACAGGCGTCGGCCAGTTCCTTGATCGGATCGCGTTTGAAGGGCGTGGCCTCCACGATGTTGAAGGAGCTGACTTTGGAATCATACATCGCAAACCCATCGTGGTGCTTGGCGGTGATGACCATGTATTTCATCCCGGAATCCTTGGCGAACCGCACCCATTACTCGGCGTTGAATTTCACCGGGTTGAACTGCTTCGCCAGCTCGGCGTATTTCGCCACCGAATAGGTCTCCCGGTTCATGACTTTTTCACCGCGGCCCGGAATGGCATACAGCCCCCAGTGGATGAACATCCCAAACTTTGCGTCGTGCCACCATTCCATCCGCGCGTCGTGGGCGGCTTGGGCGGCTTTGGAGCCTTGGGCGGCTCGGCCGGCCGTTTCCGGTGAGTTGGTGGATTCGGCCTGAGCGGACCCTGGAATTGGAGTCAGCAGGACTGCGGCGAGGACTGTGAGTATGGATCGATTTTTCATTGTTGATTGTTGATTATTGGTCACTTGAAACGGGTCACGTTGTCATTTGGTGGACGGACCTACGAACTCCTCCCGCGTCAGCTTGCCATCGCCGTTCTTGTCGAAGTTCTTGAACCGCGCCTCGACGTTCTCCTGTCCCTTTAGTCCGGCCTTGTATTCATCAAGTGTGAGGAAGCCGTCGTGGTTTGTGTCCCAGCGGTCGAACGCCTTCGCACGAGCCTCGGGTGTCACGCCTTTGGGCGCAGACTTCGGGGCGGCGGGCTTCTCGGTGACGGGCTCGGTGGTCAGGCACTCGGGATTCGGCTTCGTGGGCAGCGTGGCTTTCCAGTCGAGCGCGAGCTTGCTCAGGCGGGCGACGATGTCGGGATGTTCCTTCGCGACATCATTGGCCTCCGCCCGGTCCTCGGTCAGGCGATGCAGTTCGACACGCTTGGCATCGTCGGTCATCGCGAGTTTCCAATCGCCGTCGCGCACCGCGAGGCGCGGCCACCAGTCGGGCTCGGTCTTGCCGCCGGTCCATTCCCAGAAGATGGGGCGCGTCCGCGCGCGACTCCCGCCATTGAAGACATCGAGGAGGTTTTCTCCATCGCCGTGATAGTCCGCAGGCAGCTTCACACCTGCGGCGGCGCAGAGCGTGGGCAGCAAATCCACAGCGGTGAAGGCGGTCGTGTCGTTCTTCTCGCCCGCCGGTGTGTGCCCCGGCCAGCGCACGATGAACGGCACGCGCACGCCGCCTTCAAAAAGGCTGCGCTTGCGCCCGCGGAGACCGCCCGTCTGGCCGATGCTGTAATAGCTGTCGTAGCCGGTCACCTGCGCATCGGGGTCGAGCTTCTTCGGTCCCGTTTTTTTCGCCGTCCATTCGGGACCGTTGTCGCTGGAGAACATCACGAGCGTGTTTTTCTCCAAACCCTCGGACTGGAGCGCGGCGAGGATCGTTCCGACGGCGTTGTCACCATCGGTAATGACCGCAGAATAGACCTGCTTCTGCTCGTCGAGATGCTTCCACTTCGCCATGGATTCATCGGTCGGCACATGCGGCGTGTGGCTCTCGTGGATCCACACGTTGATGAAAAACGGCTTGTCGCGATTCGCCTTGATGAATGCCACCGTGTCCTTCGCCGTGTCGTGCAAACCCTCCGACGGCCAGCCTTCGCCGCCGTTGAAAACGGAATACTCGTCGTAGCCGTAAGCCGTCGGCAGCGGCGCGCCCTTCGTCTGCGCATTGGTGAGATGCCACTTGCCAAAATGCGCCGTGCGATAGCCTGCCTGCCGGAGAAAACGCGGCAGCGTCGGCGCCTTTGCATCCAGCCAGTCGGGCATCCCGCGCTCATGATTCTGCGCCGGCGCGGCGAAGTGCTGGTGAATGGAATACCGCGCCGGATAGTGCCCGGTCATCACTGCCGTGCGGCTCGGCGAGCACACGGGATTGAGCACATTGAACTGCTGAAAGTCCGTCCCCTCGCTCGCCAGCCGGTCGAGATTCGGTGTCTTCAGCCACGGATGCCCGTGACAGGACAGATCGCCCCAGCCCCAGTCATCGGCGAAGATGAAGACG
>NZ_JBDUCX010000029.1:0-37313 GCF_040003245.1 Chthoniobacter sp. | reverse complement strand
GGAAGTCGGCCTGATTGGAGCCCCGGTCTTGCTGGTTGCCATTGTTGTCTCATCGGCAATTCAGGTTGCCGATCAATGGGACAGGGTGGTGATCTTGCGCCTCGGCGTCTTCCATTCGCTTAAGGGTCCGGGACTATTCTTCCTCATTCCGGTCATCGACACGATTCCCTACTGGATCGATACCCGCGTCATTACCACGGGATTCAAGGCAGAAAAGACTCTGACCAAAGATACGGTGCCGGTGGATGTGGATGCCGTGCTCTTTTGGAAAGTGGTGGATCCCAAACAGGCGGCGCTGGCCGTGTCAGACTACCAAAGCGCCATCAGTTGGGCGTCGCAAACTGCGCTACGCGATGTGATCGGTAAGACCATGCTATCGGACATGCTGGAAGGCAGGGACAAGATCAGCAACCTGTTGCAAACAATCATCGATCAGCGCACCGAACCATGGGGCATCAAAGTCATCTCGGTCGAGGTGAAGGACGTGTTGATCCCCTCAGGGCTGGAAAATGCGATGTCCATGCAGGCGCAGGCCGAACGGGAGCGCCAGGCGAGAGTGATCCTAGGTGATGCCGAGCGACAGATCGCGGAAAAGTTTGCCGAAGCCGGTAAGAGCTATGAGGGGAATCCGATCGCCTTTCATTTACGGGCGATGAACATGCTCTATGAGGGTCTGAAAGAGAACTCCACGATCGTCATCGTTCCCAGCACCGCCGTCGAATCCATGCAACTCGGCGGACTGGCCGGAATGACGGCATTGACCATGGGACTAGGCAAGGATGGTGCGAACGGTCACCTGGACGGAGATGGCAAGACGCCAGCAATCGCCGGAACCACGGGAGGCCGCTGATACCTCGATGACCATGCCTCCGCAAATTGGCATCGCCGCGGACCATGGCGGCTTTGACTTGAAGCAGTATCTGCTTGGGATGCTACGAGCGGCCGGTCATAGCGTCCTGGAGTTTGGAGACACCAGACTGGATCCAGATGATGACTATCCGGATTTTGTGGTTCCACTGGCACGCGCGGTCGCCAGCGGAGACGTGATCCGTGGGGTGGCCATCTGTGGCAGTGGTGTCGGCGCGTCGATCGCCGCGAACAAGGTGGCGGGAGTGCGAGCCTGCCTGATCCACGACACTTTCTCGGCACACCAAGGCGTCGAGGATGACGATCTAAATCTACTCTGCCTTGGGGGTCTCGTCGTCGGGCACGCCTTAGCCTGGGAATACGTCCGCACTTTCCTCGCAGCAAGATTCACTGGCGCCGAGCGGCATCGCCGCCGTCTAGCCAAGGTAGCAAACCTGGAAGCAGTCCAAAGAGGAAATGCGGAACACGCCGGAATCTAAAACAACAACGAAAAAAGAACCATTATGGCAATCAAACTGAAAGAAAACGATGGCGGAAAAGTGTTGGAAATCCAGGTGAGCGGGAAGCTCGCACACGAGGATTACCTCCATTTCGTGCCCAAATTCGAACAACTGATCAAAGAACACGGCAAACTTCGTGTGTTCTTTGACATGACGGATTTTCACGGCTGGGAAGTCGGCGCGCTGTGGGACGACATCAAGCTGGACATAAAGCACTTCTCCGACATTGAGCGGCTTGCGATGATCGGGGATAAGGCATGGGAGAAGCAGATGAGTTTGTTCTGCCGTCCATTTACGACTGCGCAGATTCGCTATTTCGACAACGCCGAGGCCGCCGAGGCATGGGCGTGGCTCGAAGGCGACCTCGTCAGCAAGTAAGCGCAGCGAGGTAAAGTGACCCGGCCAAGGAACGCGATGCTCCGAATAAAACCCGATCTCGAGATGAGACAATGAGCGATCAAATATCTACAAACCGCACGCCGTACAATCTTTTGTCCACGGACATCGAAGGAGTCGATTCCCTGGCGGAGCTTGCGTTGGATCTCCACTGGTCCTGGAACCACGCCACTGACGAAATATGGCGCACGCTTGATCCGACACTGTGGGAGTTCACGCAGAATCCTTGGGTCGTGTTGCAGACCGTCTCGCGGGATCGGCTCGAAAGCAGCTTTTCTGATCCTGCGTTTTGTAAAGAGGTTGAGGATATGCTACAGGCCAAGCGTGAGGAGGCGGATAAGCCGGCTTGGTTTCAGCAACGGCATCCGCGGGCTTCGCTGAGATGCGTCGCATATTTCAGCATGGAATTCATGTTGAGCGAAGCCCTTCCGATCTATTCGGGTGGCCTGGGCAACGTAGCCGGAGATCAACTGAAAGCCGCCAGCGATCTCGGCGTGCCCGTGGTCGGCGTGGGTTTGCTCTACCAGCAAGGATATTTTCGCCAAGTCATTGACCAAGACGGAGCGCAACAAGCGCTCTACCCATACAACGATCCCGGGCAGTTGCCCATCACTCCGTTGCGATACCCAGACGGGGAATGGTTGCGGCTGGAAATTGCCTTACCTGGCTACACGGTCTGGTTGCGCGCCTGGCAGGTCCAGGTCGGCAGGGTGAAGCTCTACCTGCTCGACAGCAATGACGCGGCGAACTTTCCCGCTCATCGGGGGATCACCAGCGAGTTGTATGGTGGCGGACCTGAGCTGCGTCTCCAGCAGGAACTGTTACTTGGGATCGGCGGCTGGCGGCTGTTGGCCGCGCTTGGGATTCAGCCGGATGTTTGTCACTTGAACGAAGGCCATGCGGCTTTTGCTGTGCTGGAGCGAGCCCGCAGCTTCATGCGGGAGACCGGCCAGCCTTTCGAGGTTGCGCTTGCCGTGACCAGAGCCGGGAACCTCTTCACTACCCACACCGCCGTGGCCGCCGGCTTTGACCGTTTCGCTCCGGCGCTCATCGAGCAATACCTCGCTCGGTATGCGGAGGACGACCTCGGCATCGCCCGGAACGATTTACTAGCCTTGGGCCGCCTGAATCCGAACGACCAATCAGAGGCCTTTAATATGGCATATCTGGCTATCCGCGGCTGCGGGGCGGTGAATGGCGTGAGTCGCCTGCACGGTCAGGTCAGCCGGCAACTCTTCGAGCCGCTCTTTCCACGCTGGCCCGGGGATGAAGTGCCGATAGGTCACGTAACCAACGGAGTTCATATGCCGACCTGGGATTCGGCGGCTGCTGACGATCTTTGGACAAAGGCGTGTGGCAAAGACCGTTGGAGGGGAATATCGGAATCCTTGGAAGAGGGCATTCGCCGAGTCTCCGACACCGACCTTTGGCAATTTCGAATCGCCGCCAGGAAGTCCCTGATTGCATTCGCCCGCGAGCGCGTCTCCCGGCAACTCGCCGCCTCTGGCGCTTCACTCGAGGCGGTGGACGGGGCGAAATGTCTCTTCGATCCTGCTGTATTGACCTTGGGCTTTGCGCGGCGCTTTGCGACGTACAAGAGACCCAATCTATTACTGCATGACCCGGAGCGACTGCTGCGCCTCCTCACCAATACCCGACGACCGGTCCAACTCATCCTTGCTGGCAAGGCCCACCCGGCAGATCAAGGAGGGCAAGCCCTGATTCAGGAATGGACGCGGTTCATACGGTGCCCCGAGGTCCGCCCTCATGTCATCTTCCTCAGTGACTACGACATGCATTTGACCGAGCATCTCGTGGAAGGTGTCGATGTCTGGATCAACACACCAAGGCGGCCCTGGGAGGCATGTGGCACAAGCGGCATGAAGGTGCTGGTCAACGGTGGTATCAATCTCTCGGAATTGGACGGCTGGTGGGCCGAGGCGTACGCCCCTGAGGTGGGGTGGGCGCTCGGCGACGGCCAGGAACACGGCTTTGACCCAGACCGGGACAGCGCCGAGGCCGAGAGGCTCTACGACTTACTCGAACGCGAGGTAATCCCTGAATTCCATGCACGTAGCGACGAGGGTATTCCGACGGCGTGGGTGGCGCGGATGCGGGAGAGCATGGCGCGGTTGACCCCTCGTTTCTCCGCCGATCGCACGGTGCGCGAATACACCGAACAGCACTATCTATCCGCCGCGACAAACTATCGCCAGCGCGCAGCCGACAAGGGTGCGGCGGGCCGGAAGATCATCGAGTGGCAGCATGTGCTGGATGAGAAATGGGCGGCGCTGCGGTTCGGGGAAATGAATATCGAGACTAACGGCGACGAACATCGATTTGAAGTTCAGGTCCATCTCGACGGCCTCGACCCTCATGAAGTGCGGGTGGAGTTATTTGCCAATAGTCTCGTGAATAGAGCTTCTGAGCGGCGGGAAATGCAGCTCTTTCGCCAAATGGACGGCGCGGCTGGCGGTTACGTTTACCGCGCGTCGGCTCCGACAACTCGCCCATCAGCGGATTATACCGCGCGCGTGATACCGCGCTTTAAAGGTATGGCAACACCACTGGAAGACGCCCGCGTGCTTTGGCAGCGATGATACGAGACACGAACTGAATCGTCCATGAAACAAGCCAACCTTCGCATTCTGACCATCAACGGCGGCTCATCGAGCATCAAGTTCGCACTCTTCGAGATTGGTGCATCGCTGCAACGCGTGCTGGAGGGTGGGGTCGTGCGGATCGGTCAGCCGGACGCCAGCTTGCAGGTGAAAGGACTACACGCAGCGGACATCTTTTCCCGACCGGTGGATGCGCCCGATCACACAGCGGCAGTGGACGCTTTGATGGACGGCATCGAGGAGCGCAGCGGTCGTGATGCCATGGCAGCCGTGGGGCACCGAGTGGTGCATGGCGGACCAAAGTACAGCGAGCCGCAGCTCATCACCGCGGAAATGGTGCAAGCGCTGCGCGGCCTGAGCCTATTCGATCCGGAGCATCTGCCAGAGGAGATTCTGCTGACGGAGGCATTTCATCACCGCTTTCCCGACCTGCCCCAAGTGGCGTGTTTCGACACCGCTTTTCACCACAACCTTCCCCGGGTCGCGCGGATGTTGCCGATCCCGCGGCGATACGAGGAGCAGGGCGTGCGGCGGTATGGTTTTCACGGATTGTCCTATACATTTCTCATGGGGGAACTGGAGCGCCTGGCCGGCCCGGAAGCGGCGGAAGGCCGGGTCATTCTCGCGCATCTAGGCAATGGCGCGAGCCTCGCAGCGGTGCATCACGGAAAGTCCGTGGACACGAGCATGAGTTTCACCCCGACCGCCGGCGTGCCGATGAGCACACGCTCCGGTGATCTCGATCCCGGACTGCATTGGTATCTGGCGCGCACCCAGGGCCTCGATGCAAAGGGCTTCAGTAAGATGGTTAATTTCGAGTCCGGGCTGCTCGGTGTTTCTGAAACCAGCTCCGACATGCGCGACTTGCTCGCCCATGAAACGGAGGACGTACGGGCGGCGGAGGCGGTCGCGATGTTTTGCTATCAGGTCAAGAAATGGATCGGCAGCTTCGCGGCGGCTTTGGGCGGACTGGATACGCTCATCTTCGCCGGCGGGATCGGCGAGAATGCGCCACTCGTCCGTGCGCGTATCTGCGACGGGCTCGGCTTCCTCGGGATCGAACTAGAGGAGTCGCGCAATGCCGAGACCGCGGCAGTGATTTCGTCGAGCGCCAGCCGTGCCACGGTTCGCGTCATTCGGACGGATGAGGAACTGGTGATCGCGCGCGCGGCGTGCAGCACACTCGGGATCGGCCACTATGCGCTTTGATCGAACCACATCGCCCAAAGCGCTGCGCCCAATATGAGCAACAGCAACCACGATCACGCGCACGGCGAGGAACATCCGGCAGCCGCTGTCCAATCGGAGGCATCGGCTACCAGGAAATACACCTGCCCGATGCATCCTGAAGTCGTGTCCGACAAGCCCGGCGATTGTCCCAAATGCGGCATGGCTTTGGAACGGATGAGCCCAGTCACAAAGAAGCCCAAGACCATCTACACCTGCCCGATGCACCCCGAGGTGCAGCAGGATCACCCCGGCAATTGCCCCAAGTGCGGTATGGCGCTCGAGCCGAAGACGGTGAGCGCGGGCCCGGATGACGGCGAGAGCGCCGAGTTGCGCGATATGACGAGGCGCTTCTGGGTCGCTGCGGCGCTGACATTGCCGGTATTTTTCCTCACGATGTCGCACCTAATTCCGGCGCTAGGGCGACAGCCCTGGGTGACTAGCGGTGCCTCACGCTGGCTGCAGTTTGCACTCACCACGCCCGTGGTCTGGTGGGCGGGCTGGCCGTTCTTCCAGCGCGGCTGGCGGTCGATCGTAACGCGTCACTTGAACATGTTCACGCTGATCGCCATCGGCGTGGGCGCTGCCTTTGTTTTCAGCGCCGTCGCGATGCTCATGCCCGGTCTCTTTCCGCCCACGATGCTGCACATGGGCAAGCTCGCCATCTATTTTGAGGCCGCCGGGATGGTCACGGCGCTGGTTCTCCTCGGCCAAGTGCTCGAACTCCGCGCCCGCAGCCGCACCGGCAGCGCCATCAAAGCATTGCTCAACCTCGCCCCGCCCACCGCGCGGCGGATCTCCGCGGCGGGAGACGAAGAAGTTTCTCTCGATGAGGTTAAGGTCGGTGACCGCTTGCGGGTGGTCCCCGGCGACAAGGTGCCCGTTGATGGCTCGGTAGTCGAAGGCCACTCCAGCGTGGAAGAATCCATGATTACCGGCGAACCGCTCCCGGTGGAAAAGACTGTCGGTGACAAGGTGACCGGCGGCACAGTCAACGGCTCGGGAAGTTTTGTCATGAATGCCGAGCGGATCGGGAGCGACACGTTACTCGGGCAGATCGTGAACATGGTGGCCGAAGCGCAGCGCAGCCGCGCGCCCATTCAAGGTCTCGCCGACAAGGTCGCGGGCATCTTCGTACCAGTGGTGCTCGCGGTTTCGGTGATCACCTTCGCGGTCTGGGTGTGGCTCGGGCCGGAGCCAAGGCTCGCGCATGCCATCGTCAACGCCGTCGCGGTGCTCATCATCGCATGCCCGTGCGCCCTCGGCCTGGCCACGCCCATGTCCATCATGGTCGGCGTCGGCCGTGGCGCGCAGGTAGGAGTGCTCGTGAAAAACGCCGAGGCGCTCGAACGGTTGGAGAAGGTGGACACTCTCGTCGTGGATAAGACCGGCACGCTCACTGAGGGCAAGCCCAAGCTGATGGATGTCCTGCCCATCGATGGTTTCGACGCTAAGGATTTCCTGCGACTAGCCGCCTCGCTGGAACAGAGCAGCGAACACCCACTCGCTTCTGCTATTGTCCGCGGCGCAAAGGAGCAGAGCCTCGCTCTCGACGAGGTGAAGGACTTCCGATCGGTGACTGCCGGCGGTGTTGCCGGCACCGTCGCGGGCCGTATCGTGATGGTCGGCAAACCCGACTTCCTGCGGAACGAAAAGGTCAACGGCCTGAAGCCGCTCGAAACCTTAGCGGCGAAACTCCAAGAAGGTGGCAAGACTGCGATGTTTGTCGCCATCGATGGAAAGCCGGCTGGAATCCTCGCCGTCGCCGACCCGATCAAGGTGACCACCGCTGAAGCAATCAAGGATCTTCACGCACTTGGCTTAAAGCTCGTGATGCTCACCGGCGACAACCGCCACACCGCCGCGGCCGTGGCCAAGCAACTCGGCCTCGATGCGGTCGAGGCAGAGATCGAACCCGCCGGGAAAGTGGCCCACGTCAAGAAGCTGCGCACGGAAGGCAAGCACGTGGCGATGGCCGGCGACGGCATCAATGACGCGCCTGCCCTCAGCGAAGCGGAAGTCGGAATCGCCATGGGCACGGGGACCGACGTGGCCATGCAGAGCGCGGGCATCACGCTCGTCAAAGGAGACCTTCGTGGCATTGCCCAAGCCATACGACTCAGTCGCGCCACGATGTGGAATATCCGCGAGAACTTGTTCTTCGCGTTCGCCTACAACTCGGTGGGCATTCCCGTGGCGGCCGGCGTGCTCTACCCGTTCTTCGGCTGGCTGCTCAGCCCGATCATCGCCGGTGCCGCGATGAGCCTGAGTTCCGTCTCGGTCATCGGCAATGCCCTACGCTTGCGGACAACAAAACTATGAATACAACCACACTCACGCCCGAACTGCTCCACAGGATGGACGCTTACTGGCGGGCTGCAAACTATCTGTCGGTCGGTCAGATTTACCTTTACGACAACCCGTTACTCAAGGAGCCGTTGAAGCTTTCTCACGTGAAGCCATTGGTAGTCGGGCATTGGGGCACCACGCCGGGTCAGAACTTCATCTACGTGCATTTGAACCGGGCCATCAAAAAATATGACCTGAACATGTTCTACGTCGCGGGTCCCGGTCACGGTGGCCCGGCGCTGGTGGGGAATGTTTACCTCGAAGGCACGTGGAGCGAGATCTATCCAAACGTCACGCAGGATGAAGGCGGGTTGAAAACACTGTTCACGCAGTTCTCGTGGCCTGGTGGGATTTCCAGCCATGTGGCGCCGACGACGCCAGGTTCAATTCACGAAGGCGGCGAGTTGGGCTATTCGCTCAGCCACGCGTTTGGCGCGGCGTTTGACAATCCCGATCTGATCGTCGCCTGCGTCGTCGGCGACGGTGAAGCGGAAACGGGACCGCTCGCAACGGCGTGGCAGTCCAATAAGTTTCTCGACCCCATTACCGATGGAGCCGTCCTGCCGATCCTGCACTTGAATGGCTACAAGATTAACAATCCGACCATCCTCGCCCGCATCGAGCCTGAGGAGTTGGAGCAATTCTTCCGTGGTTGCGGTTGGACGCCCTATTTTGTGGAAGGTGACGACCCGGACAAGATGCATGAACTCATGGCCACGACGCTGGACAAAGCAATTGAGGACATCCGGCAGATTCAGGAGAATGCGCGAACCAGAAACGACACCACACGAGCGCGCTGGCCGATGATCGTCCTCAAATCTCCGAAAGGCTGGACGGGGCCGAAGGTCGTCGACAGTCTTCAGATCGAAGGCACCTCTCGGTCGCACCAGGTGCCAATCCTGGTCGATGCCGCGCATCCCGATCATGTCCAGTTGCTGGAAAATTGGATGAAAAGTTACAAAGCTGAAGAGTTATTTGACGAGAGTGGCCGACTCCTGCCGACGTTGGCGGAACTGGCACCAAAAGGAGACCGGCGAATGGGTGCCAATCCTCACGCCAACGGCGGACTGTTGCTCCGCGATCTGCGCATGCCCGACTTTCATGATCACGCAGTGCAGGTGCCTTCACCCGGCAGTGTTGAGGGCCAGGATACGATGGTGCTCGGTAAGTTCCTGCGCGATGTGTCCAGACTGAATCAAGACCGGCGCAACTTCCGAGTCTTCGGTCCCGATGAGACGCTCTCCAATCTGCTTGGTGCGGTGTTTGAAGTCACGAACCGACAGTGGGATGCACGGGTAGAGAAAGTGGACGATTTTCTCGCGCCGGCTGGCCAAGTGCTGGACTCGATGCTGAGCGAGCATCAGTGCGAGGGTTGGCTCGAAGGTTATCTCCTGACCGGAAGGCATGGGCTGTTCAACAGCTATGAGGCGTTCATTCGCATCGTGGACTCGATGTTCAGCCAGCACGCCAAGTGGTTGAAGGTCACATTGGAACTCCCGTGGCGCCGGAAGATTGCATCGCTAAATTATCTCCTCGCCTCCCATGTCTGGCAGCAGGATCACAACGGCTTTACGCACCAGGATCCGGGCTTTCTCGACCATGTGATCAACAAGAAGGCCGACATCGTCCGGGTCTATTTGCCGCCGGACGCCAATTGTCTGCTGTCAGTCTTTGATCACTGCCTCCGCAGTCGGCATTACGTTAACGTGGTGGTGGCCGGAAAACATGCCCTTCCACAATGGCTGACCATGGACGCCGCAGTGCTTCATTGCACGGAGGGTATCGGCATCTGGCAATGGGCCAGCAATGACCAAGGCTCCGAACCGGATGTCGTCATGGCCTGTTGTGGAGACACGCCCACGCTGGAGATTCTGGCGGCCGTTTCCATCCTGCGCGAACATCTGCCCGAACTGAAAATCCGGGTGGTTAACGTCGTCGATCTGATGAGGCTGCAATCCGAAAGCGAACATCCGCACGGATTGAGCGACAGGGACTACGATGCGCTCTTCACCCATGACAAGCATATCATCTTCGGATTCCATGGGTATCCGTGGTTGGTCCATCGGCTGACTTACCGCCGGACGAACCGGAATCTACACGTCCGAGGCTACAAAGAAGAGGGTACAATCACGACAGCTTTTGACATCCGAGTGCAGAACGACCTGGACCGCTTTCACCTGGTTCAAGACGTGGTGGATCGTCTGCCACACTTGGGCTCCAGAGGTGATTACCTGAAGCAGATGGTCAAAGATAAGCTGATCGAGCACGAACATTACATCGAGAAGCACGGACAGGATATGCCGGAGATATGCAACTGGAAGTGGGTGGTGCCGGACGGAAAGCAGGCCCCGAATGAGTAGCCACCATCACCACCAGCAGCACGCAACGAATGGCGGTGGAGCGCATCCCGACCACGTTCCTTATTGGAAGCGCGCCCATACGGATTGGCGCTTTTGGTTCGGCGTGATGCTGATGTTCGCAGCGATGATCATTTATGTGATGAGCTTCGATCTTGCACTACGGCCTCGACGGCAACTCACGCAGCCAATCTCAGGCGCCACCGGACGATGAACACGCAACAACTCATCGACACCGCGAAAGAGCTTGTCGCCGGGGATAAAGGTCTGCTGGCGATGGATGAGAGCAATCCGACCTGCAACAAACGATTTGCCAAGCTAGGAATTCCGCAAACCGAGGAGACTCGGCGCGCCTACCGGGAATTGATCGTAACCACGCCCGGACTCGCTGAGTCCATCAGTGGCGCGATTCTTTACGACGAGACGATCCGCCAGAAGAAAAGAGACGGCACGCCGTTTGCCAAAGCTCTCATTGAGGCGTCAATCATCCCGGGCATCAAAGTAGACACCGGGGCGAAGCAAATGGCCGGACATCCTGGAGAAAAAATAACGGAAGGGCTGGACGGTCTGCGCGACCGATTGAAGGAATACTCACTAATGGGCGCGCGGTTTGCCAAGTGGCGCGCGGTCATTGCCGTGGGAGATGGCCTTCCCAGCCGGAGCGCTCTAGAGGCCAACGCGCACGCTCTGGCGCGCTATGCTGCGTTGTGCCAGGAAGCTGGACTCGTCCCGGTCGTCGAACCGGAAGTACTGATGGCCGGTGAACATTCTTTGGAGCGGAGTGTCAAGGTCACGGGGGAAGCCCTGCGCAACGTCTTCATCCAGTTGAATTGTCAGCGCGTGTTGCTCGAAGGGATGATTCTCAAACCAAACATGGCGCTTCCAGGGCTGACCTGCCCTGCGCAGGAGACCGTGAACGATGCAGCCGACGCCACGGTGAAGTGTCTTTTGCGAACGGTTCCCGCTGCGGTTCCTGGTGTTGCCTTCCTCTCGGGCGGCCAGTCTGCGGAGCTGGCCTCGGCCCGTTTGAATGCCATGAATATCCGATTTAAGTCGCACCTTCCTTGGGCGCTGGCGTTCTCGTTTGCCCGCGCCATTCAGCAACCGGCTTTGGAGCTTTGGAAGGGCGAAGAGGCCAACGTGTCGGCGGCACAGCAATCCCTGGTTCATCGAGCCCGGTGCAATCTTGCGGCGCGCCGCGGCGAATATACTGACGCGATGGAAAGGAATTAGCCTATGCCATTGTGTCTCTACCTCATCCGACATGGAGAAACCGAGTGGGCACTCTCCAGCCGGCACACCGGTCATTCCGACATCTCACTCACCGCGAATGGCAAGGACGAAGCGCGGGAGCTGGGTCCGCAACTCCAAGGGATTTTCTTTGCCCACGTTTTGACCAGCCCGCTCAAACGCGCCCAGCTAACGTGCAAACTGGTCGCCCTGAATGGGGTCCCGGAAATCGAGCGAGATCTCGTGGAATGGAACTACGGCGATTACGAAGGGAAGAAGTCGGTGAATATCCGCCATGAGCGCCCGAATTGGGATGTCTTCCGCGATGGCTGTCCGAATGGCGAAATGCCCGGGCAAGTTTTAGCTCGCGCCGATCGGCTAATTGCCCGTCTTCGCACGATGGATGGCAACGTCGCGCTCTTTTCGCACGGTCAGTTCGGCGGAGTTCTGGGCGCGCGCTGGATCGGAATGCCGCTGGAGAACGCACGCCATTTCCCGCTCGGCACCGCCTCCGTCAGCACCCTCGCCTACGATCCCGATCACCCCGAAGTGCCAGTCATCTCGTTGTGGAATTGCCTTTCGCAACCCTTCTCTCAATCCGTTAAGTCACCACCCTCAGGCCAGACCATGAAACAACGTGCGATCCAACGCTGGGAAAATGAGGGCGGCGAAATCCCGGTCAGCGAATCGAAATCGAGTTCACTCGTTCAGGTTCCTCAGATGATGCCATGAAGCCATCAACTCTCTATCCGCTGCGCTTTGAGCCGATCTATCAATACCGGCTTTGGGGCGGCTGGCGTTTGGCTGAGTGGCTGACCGCGCCGTTGCCCGGCGACGAACCCATCGGTGAAGCATGGTTGTTAAGCGACCGCGATGACCATCCAAGCGTAGTATCCGAAGGGCCGCTTCAAGGTCAAACCCTTGGGCAACTGATTGATCAGTCGCCGGAGCCGGTGCTGGGAAAACTGGCAGGGCGCTTCCACCGGTTTCCGCTGCTGCTGAAGTTCCTTGATGTGAACGACACGCTGTCAGTTCAAGTGCATCCGTCGGATCGGCAAACCCAATATATCCCCGCAGGCGAGACCGGGAAGACCGAAGCATGGGTGGTGCTGGAGGCAGGAACAAAAAGCCGCATTTATGCGGGTTTGAACCTCGGCACCACGAGCGAAAATCTGCGCGACGCGATCACGAACGGGACAGTGGCGGATCATCTCCCCAGCTTCAGGCCCAAGTCCGGCGATAGCGTCCTCATCCCAGCCGGGAGCGTGCATTCGCTGGGCGACCTGGTGGTTTTTGAAGTCCAGCAAAACAGCGACGTGACGTTTCGTCTTTACGACTGGAACCACATTGATTCCAAGACCGGGCAGCCTCGTCCGTTGCAGGTGCAGCAAGCGATGGCGTGCATTGATTTTGAGCAAGGTGCAATCGAGCCGGTCATGCCAATCGTGGAAGATCAAGCTCCAGTGCTGCGCGAGCGGCTCCTTTCTTGTGAATATTTTGGGCTGCGTCGGCTGAGTGGCGACTCTCCCTTTACCGTCGGAGCAACAAGGGAACCGCGAGTCCTGGTGAGCATCGGCGGCGAAGGTCAGTTGGAGCACGATGGCGCCAACTACGACTTAGGTAAAGGCGACGTGATTCTTCTGCCAGCGGTAGTCGGAGCGTGTTGCTGTCGGCCACGCGGAGCGATGATCTTGTTGGAACTTTCGCTGCCGGAGGGCGCATAGCGCGATGAAAAAGCTCATCGTCTTCGACCTGGATGGCACGCTGGCCGAAAGCAAAGCCTGCCTTGATGCCGAGATGGCAACACTCCTGAGTGGTCTTCTCGCCATCGTGAAAGTGGCGGTCATTTCTGGCGGCAACTGGCCGCAATTCGAGAAGCAGGTTCTCTCCAATCTTCCCCAAGGCGAACTCCTGAAGAGCCTGTCTCTCCTTCCTACCTGTGGCACTAAGTTTTACCAATACGAGGCAGATTGGACGAAGCTGTATGCAGAGGACTTCACAGCTGGGGAGAAAGAGAAGATCATCGGCTCGTTGCAGCGAGTGAGCGACGATTCGGGATTCAAGGTCGAACGCGTCTGGGGCGAAGTAATTGAAGACCGTGGGAGCCAGATCACGTTCTCCGCGCTGGGGCAGCAGGCACCGATCGAAGAAAAGAAGAAATGGGATGCCGATTTCGCCAAACGGAAGAAAATGAAAGAGCGCCTCGACCGACTCATCCCCGAGTTTTCGGTACGCCTGGGTGGAACCACATCCATAGATGTTACCAAGCCGGGTATCGACAAAGCCTATGGGATTAGAAAACTGCGAGACACCCTTGGCATTGGAATTGACGAGATGATTTTTGTCGGAGACGCCTTGTTTCCCGGCGGGAATGATTACCCAGCCAAAGAAGCCGGTGCATTATCCATCCAGGTTGCTAACCCTCATGAGTCCAAACGGGTGATCGAAACCATCGTCGCCTGCTTGGGTGCGGGTGGCAATCAACGAGCAGAGCATTGTGAGGAGATCCCTCAATGAGTGTCTTCCAATTGAAACGCCTGGGGCTGCTCATGGAGCCGGAACATGGTAATCCGCACGAGGTCGAAGGCACGCTCAATCCCGCTGCCGTTCGCGGCCCAGATGGTCGGCTCTACCTTTTTCCACGACTCGTCGCGAAGGGGAATTACTCGCGCATCGGCATCGCTCGCGTTAAGTTCAATGAAGCTGGCGATCCGAGCGGGGTCGAGCGACTCGGCATTGCTCTCGAACCTGAAGCGGACTACGAGCGACTGCCTGGTGGAGGCGGCGGTTGCGAGGATGCGCGCGTTACGTTTGTCGCACCGCTCAGGCATTACGTGATGACTTACACAGCGCTTTCGGCCATCGGACCCCGGATAGCCCTGGCGATGTCGGAGGACTTATTCCATTGGAAGCGAATCGGGCTGGCGACCTTTGCGCCGTATCGGGGCGTCGACTTCGTCCATGTGGACAACAAGGACGCCAGCATCTTCCCCATCGCCATTCCCAATCACGCCGGAAAAATGCAGTTGACCTTGCTCCATCGCCCACTTTTTCCGGGAACGCGACCCGAGGAAACTGTGTGCCAAGGCGAGGGCCGGTGGGTGGATCGCGAGCATGAAAGTATCTGGATTTCCTACTGCCCGATGCCGCCGGAGGGTCTCGAACCGCATCGCCCAGGCTTATTCAATTCGCATCACCGCCTGGCGACGCCGGTATCCGCGTGGGAGCAACTCAAAATCGGCGGAGGCACTCCGCCTGTTCAGACGCGGCATGGCTGGCTGATCCTATACCATGGCGTGAGCAAAACGACGAGGCCGGACGAAGCCGGGCGCGAGCTTTGTTACTCAGCTGGAATCATGGTGCTCTCGGAGGAGCATCCACAGAAAATCCGCTATCGGTCGCCGACGCCAGTCCTGACTCCGCAGTCTCCGGAAGAACTTCGAGGAACCATTGCGAACGTCGTGTTCCCTACTGGCATTGACCGGCGCGACGATCTCGGCACGCCAGACCGCTTTGACGTTTACTACGGGATGGCAGATAGCCGGATCGGCGTGGCACGCCTGACCCTGCCGGAATACCTCCCGGAAGGGGCGCCTGCAGACGTCGCAGGCCAAGAGTCCGATATTTCCCCGTCGAAAAGTGTTATTTCAACCTCCCACCCGGAGGCGGCGTTGGCAGAATGAAGGAGCAACCAAATTTTGGCGTGGTCGTCTCGGTGCGTGGGAGCGTCGTGGATATACGTTTCGACAGGCTTTTGCCGCCGATCCACACCGTGTTACGCGCAGGAGAGGATCAGAGTATCGTCATCGAAGTGCTGGCGCAGCGCGACGCACGGCATGTGCGGGGGATTGCGCTGACGCCCACGCAAGGGCTCGCTCGTGGCATGGCGGTGGCGGACACGGGCGGGCCGTTGAAAGCACCGGTGGGCAAAGGGATTTTATCGCGGATGTTCGATGTGTTCGGCAACGCCATCGATCGGGAAGCGCCGCCAACCGATGTGCAATGGCGTTCTGTGCATCGTGCGCCGCCGCCACTGTCCCGCCGTTCCACCAAATCGGAAATATTCGAAACGGGGATCAAGGTCATCGACGTGCTCGTTCCGCTGGAGCGCGGTGGCAAGGCAGGGCTTTTCGGTGGCGCGGGTGTAGGTAAGACGGTGTTGCTCACCGAAATGATTCACAACATGATCGGGCATCAGGAAGGCGTGAGCATCTTCTGCGGGATCGGCGAACGCTGCCGCGAGGGCGAGGAGCTTTACCGCGAAATGAAGGAGGCGGGTGTCTTACCCAAGATGGTGATGCTCTTCGGCCAAATGAACGAACCGCCGGGCGCGCGGTTCCGCGTAGGTCATGCGGCGCTGACCATGGCCGAATATTTCCGCGACGACGAGCACCGCGACGTGTTGCTGCTGATCGACAATATCTTCCGCTTTATCCAGGCCGGCATGGAGGTATCGGGTTTGATGGGTCAGATGCCGTCACGCCTCGGCTATCAGCCGACGATGGGTACCGAGCTATCGGGTTTGGAGGAGCGCATTGCCAACACGGATACCGGAGCCATTACTTCCATCCAAGCGGTGTATGTGCCGGCGGACGATTTTACCGACCCAGCGGCGGTGCATACGTTCTCGCATCTTTCCGCCTCAATCGTACTTTCGCGCAAGCGGGCGAGCGAAGGACTTTTTCCGGCCATTGACCCGCTGCAATCCAGTTCCAAAATGGCCACACCCGGCATCGTCGGCGAACGGCATTATGCGCTCGCGCAGGAGATTCGGCGGACGCTCGCGCAGTATGCAGACCTCAAGGACATCATTGCCATGCTTGGTCTGGAACAGCTTTCGCCGGAGGACCGCAATGTGGTCGGTCGCGCCCGGCGGTTGGAGCGGTTTCTTACCCAGCCCTTTTTCACGACCGAGCAGTTCACCGGTTTGAAAGGAAAGCTGGTCAGTCTCAAGGAGGCACTCGATGGCTGCGAACGCATTTTGCACGACGAATTCAAGGACTTCCCGGAGAGTGCGCTTTATATGATCGGGCCGATTGGTGAGGCGAAGCAAAAGGCCCCGCCCGATAAACCAAAAGCCAAGGCCATCCCGAAGCCTGACGATGATTCCAAGTCAGAAGCCAAGCCCGAACCGAAACCGAAGCCCGTGGAGGAAACTCAACCGAAATTGGAGCATGCCGCTGATACTCATGAATCTTAAGGTGCTCCTGCCCTTCCAAATCTTCGCCGAAAAAACCGGCGTCTTGCGCATCGTTGCGGAGACCGCTGAGGGCTCTTTCGGGCTCCTGCCGCATCGACTGGACTGCGTGGCGGCGCTCACGCCGGGAATTCTGACCTACGAAAGCGAGGCGGATGGCGAAGTCTTCGTGGCGGTGGACGACGGAGTATTGGTAAAGACTGGCCCGGACGTGCTCGTCTCCGTGCGCCGGGCACTGGGCGGTGCAGACCTTGGTCAATTGCGCGATGCGGTGAAACAGGAGTTTCTAACTCTCGACGAACACGAACAAAGCGTGCGCACCGTCATGGCCAAATTGGAATCTGGTTTTCTGATGCGCTTCGCGAATTTTCAACATGAGTGACGAGACAGACAAATCTTCACGGGACGAGTCTCCTTTCGCCGTGCAAGCTGGCGCAAAGGCTGGTCGCAAGCTCAAGGCGCGGCGTCACGGCACCCCGGGAGTCTGGTTCGGCTTGGGTATGATGGGACTGATCGGCTGGTCCGTGACCGTTCCGACCCTGCTCGGCGCTGCGCTCGGACTCTGGTTGGACGAACACCATCCGGGCACTCATTCCTGGACGCTGGCGCTTTTGGTGGCTGGGCTTTTAATCGGCTGTTTCAATGCGTGGCACTGGGTCGCCAAGGAGGAAAAAGCCATGCGAGACGAACAAGAGGATGACCATGAATGAAACGCTAACTTTGGTGCTGGCGTGGATGGCGGGCGGAGCTCTCGGGGCGATTTTTTTCGGCGGTCTTTGGTGGACGGTGCGCAAAGGCGTTTCGTCTCCAAACCCTGCACTTTGGTTTCTCGGCAGCATGTTGCTGCGGATGGGCATCGCTCTCGCTGGTTTCTACTTGGTCTCTGGCGGTCAGTGGCAACGGCTCGTGGCGTGCCTGCTGGGTTTCCTCATGGCCCGACTCGGCGTAATCTGGCTGACCCGCTCGTCGGACCGGCAACCCCCAGCATCGGAGGTAACCCATGCGTCTTAGTCCCGACCAGCTCATCTTCTGGCAGCACGGGTTCTTCAAACTCAACGGCACGATTGCCTTCACCTGGGCGATCATGCTGGCGCTTGCCGTCGGTTCCAAGCTCGTTACCCGCAAGCTTTCCACCGACCTAACGCGCACCCGCTGGCAGAATCTTTTGGAAATCGTCGTGACCGCCATCGCGAAGCAAATTGAAGAAGTCGGTCTGCGGCGGCCGAATACCTACCTGCCGTTCCTGGGCACGCTCTTCCTGTTCGTCGCCGTGTCCGCGATCTGCACGATCATCCCCGGCTATGAGCCGCCGACGAGCTCGCTCTCGACAACCGTGGCGCTCGCCCTGTCCGTATTCGTTGCCGTGCCACTTTTTGGCATCATGGATCAAGGGGTTGGTGGCTATCTCAAGTCTTACATCGAGCCAACAGTAATCATGTTGCCGTTCAACGTCATCAGTGAACTTTCACGCACGCTGGCCCTGGCCGTGCGGCTGTTTGGCAACATGATGAGCGGGGCGATGATCATCGGTATCTTGCTCACGATCACGCCATTTCTCTTTCCGATCGTCATGACCCTGCTCGGCCTGCTCACCGGCATGGTGCAAGCCTATATCTTCTTCATCCTCGCCGCGGTCTATATCGCCGCAGCTACCCAGACTCGCAAACCAAAAACAGCATCCAATGCTGGAAATTGATAACCGTAACTAACGAAAAACAACGTATGGACAACATGACAATTATCGCGGTGGCCTCGATTTTCACCGCTGGCATCACTACCGGTTTCGGTACGATGGGCCCCGCACTCGGCGAAGGGCGTGCGGTTGCAACTGCGCTCACCGCGCTGGCGCAGCAGCCTGACGCCTCCGCCACCATCACGCGAACGCTCTTCGTCGGTCTCGCGATGATCGAATCCACGGCCATCTATTGCTTCGTGGTATCGATGATTCTGATCTTCGCCAACCCGTTCTGGAACCACGTCATCGCCGCAACTGCGGCCCACTAACCGATGCTCATTGATTGGTTCACCGTCGGAGCGCAGGCGCTTAACTTCCTCATCCTGGTGTGGTTGATGAAGCGCTTTCTTTACAAACCGATCCTCAACGCCATCGACGCGCGGGAAAAACGAATCGCCAAGGAACTCGCGGACGCCGACGCGAAAAAGAACGAAGCCCAAAAGCAGCGCGACGAGTTCCAGCACAAAAACGAGGAGTTCGACAAAGAGCGCGCCGCACTTTTGAACAAGGCGACGAAAGAGGCGAACGCTGAGCGTCAGCGACTCATGGACGAAGCACGCAAGGCAGCTGACGCCTTGAGCGCGAAGCGACAGGAGACGTTGAGAAGCGACGCCAAGAACCTGAATCAGGCGATCACCCGGCGGGCTCAGGACGAAGTGTTTTCGATCGCACGCAAGGCACTGGCGGATCTGGCAAACATCAGTCTGGAAGAGCGGATGGGCGATGTGTTCACCCGCCGTTTGCAGGAGATGGACGGTCAAGCGAAGGCCGGTCTGGGCCAGGCGCTGAAGACCGCGTCTGATCCTACGCTGGTGCGGAGCGCGTTTGACCTTCCGGCGGACCAACGCGCGGCCATACAGAACGCGATCAACGAAACCTTCTCGGCTGATATTCACCTCCGATTCGAGACTGCGCCGGATCTGATCAGCGGAATCGAACTCGCCACCAATGGGCAGAAATTGGCTTGGAGCATTTCGGATTACCTCACGTCGCTGGAAAAAGGTGTCGATGAGCTGATGAAGAAGAAGGATAAACCCAAACCGAAGGCCGAAGAACCTAAGCCGGAAACAAAAAGCCCGTGAACGCTTCGCCTGAAAGCCTACAGAGCGTCTTCGAAGGCGCGTTCTCGAACCTCGGGCAGGCGTGTAAAGACTACACGCCCAGCCTTACTCCGCGCGAGGTGGGCACGATCACGACCGTTTCCACCGGCATCGCCAGTGTCTCCGGCCTCCTCGGTGTCGGCTTTGAGGAACTGCTGGTGTTTCCTGGCGGCGTCTTCGGCATCGCGTTCAATGTCGATGACGACGAGATCGGTGTCGTGCTCCTTGGTGACTACGCACACTTGCACGCCGGCCATGAAGTCGAGCGCACCGGCCGCGTGATGGACGTTGCCGTGGGCGATGGCCTGCTGGGCCGCGTGATCGATCCGCTTGGTCGCCCGCTCGATGACAAAGGGCCTCTGGCCGCCGGCGAGCGCCTGCCGATCGAACGTCCCGCCGCGCCGATCATGGATCGCGGGCCGGTTACGGTGCCCCTTCAGACCGGACTAATGGTTATCGACGCGCTCATTCCCATCGGGCGCGGCCAGCGCGAATTGATTCTTGGTGACCGGCAGACAGGCAAGACGGCCATCGCAATTGACACGATTCTCAACCAGCGCGGGAAAGATGTGCTCTGTGTCTATTGTGCCATTGGCCAGCGCGCTTCCGCCGTGGCGAAGGCGGTGGCCGTTTTGCGGGAGAAAGGTGCACTGGATTACACGGTCGTCGTCGTGACTGAGGGCAACGATCCGCCCGGACTCGCCTACATCGCGCCTTACGCCGCAACCAGCATCGCGGAGCATTTCATGGAAGCTGGGCGCGATGTGCTGATCGTCTATGACGACCTCACCCATCATGCGCGCGCCTATCGCGAACTTTCTCTCCTGCTCCGCCGGCCACCCGGACGCGAAGCCTTCCCTGGGGACATTTTCTACATCCATTCGCGGATGCTCGAACGCGCCACCCATTTGAGCAAGGAACGCGGCGGTGGCTCGCTGACTGCGCTACCAATTATCGAGACCGAGGCGCAAAACATTTCCGCTTATATTCCGACCAATTTGATTTCCATCACGGACGGGCAGATTTACCTCTCGCCGTCGCTGTTTGAATTAGGCGTGTTGCCCGCGGTGGATGTCGGCAAATCCGTTTCGCGCGTCGGCGGCAAGGCGCAACGGGCGGCTTACCGCGCGGTGGCGGGCGATCTCAAGCTCGCCTACGCACAGTTCGAGGAACTTGAGACCTTCGCCCGCTTTGGTGCGCGTCTCGATGAAGACACGCGCAAGATCATCGAGCATGGCCGTCACATCCGCGCCTGCCTCAAGCAGTCGGAGTTGGCACCAGTATCCGTGCCCGCACAAATCGCCGTGCTGCTGGCCTTGACCGCGGAACTCTTCGACCCAGTGCCACTGGATCGAATGAAGGATGCCCAACACGCCGTGCATGAAGCCGCGCCGAACATCCCGGCGGAGCTTCGCGAGCGTTTTGAAACCGCCGACAAGCTGAGCGACGAGGATCGGAAGACCATTATCGAAATTGCCCGACAGGCGCTCGCGCCATTCCAACCCAAGCCGGAAGCCAAATCCGAGGCTGGGAAAAAAAGCGAAGCCGAACCTAAGTCTAAGGGTGCGTCCAAGCCAGACGCTTCACCGAAGCCAAAGGCGGGAGCCGAACCGGAGCCCAACGGGAACGCATGAGCGACACCACCGCGAGCCTGCGTCGCAAGATCAGCAGTGCGGGCGATCTCCAATCGGTCGTCCGCACGATGAAGGCATTGGCCGCTTCCAGTATCGGGCAATACGAAAAATCCGTGCGTGCGTTGGGTGATTACTATCGCACCGTGGAGTTGGGGTTGGGCGCGTGCTTTCGGGAAAGCGAACCAGCGGCCTTGAGGGTGGATCAGAAAGGACACCCTGACGCCAGTGCGATTGGCGCCGTCGTGTTCGGTTCCGACCAGGGCTTGGTGGGGCAGTTCAACGACATCGTCGCCGATTATGCGATTAAGACACTCGCCGCCCTGCCTGGCAAACCGAGGGTCTGGGCCGTTGGTGAGCGCGTGCAGGCGCGCCTTGTAGATGCTGGTGTGCAGCTCATGGGACTCTTTGCCGTGCCAAACTCCGTCCAGGCCATTACTCCGCTCGTCGGACAGATTCAGATCGAGAGCGAAGCGCATCGCGCTGAGGGCGACTACGCGCAGCTTTACGTTTTCCACAACCGTCCGAAGTCTGGCGCGCTCTACGAACCAGTCAGCCAGCGGCTACTGCCACTCGACGCGGAATGGCAGCAAGATCTAGCCAAAATTCCCTGGCCGACGAAGACCTTGCCTGAAGTCATGTGTGGCGGCACTGCCACCGTACGGGCACTCATCCGCGAATACCTCTTCATATCCCTCTTCCAGGCGTGTGCCGAATCCCTGGCGAGCGAGAACGCGAGCCGCCTCGCCGCGATGCAGCGCGCCGACAAGAACATCGACGATCTGCTGGAAACTCTTCACGGCACCTTTCATCGACTGCGCCAAAGCGGCATCGACGAAGAACTATTCGACGTGATCTCCGGTTACGAAGCACTGGCGAAAGGCAAAGCGCATCACGAAAAACCCACTAGACGATGAGCAATAAAATCGATTCGACGGATTTCCAAGTGCCGCCTGGAGATAACCTTAAACTCAGCGAGCGCCCGACGAAGGTGAAGCCTCTCTTCAAGTCGAAGAGACACTATCATAAACGGCTCGATGAAGGCGTTGAGGAGTTGAGTGAGTTGCAGCGGCTGCACTACGCGTCCAACCGTTATGCGATACTGTTCATTTTTCAGGCGATGGATGCCGCCGGCAAGGATGGGGCTATCCGGCACGTCATGTCCGGGGTCAATCCGCAGGGCTGTCAGGTCTTCAGTTTCAAACAGCCGAGCGCCGAAGAACTGGAACACGATTTTCTCTGGCGCACCACCTGCCGACTGCCGGAACGCGGACGGATCGGCATCTTCAATCGCTCTTACTACGAGGAGGTGCTTATCGTGCGCGTGCATCCGGAAATACTGCGCAGCCAGGGGTTGCCCGCCGGGTTGATCGCGGAGCACTCCATTTGGGAGGATCGGTATCGCTCCATCGTGGATCTGGAGGCGCATCTCCACCGCAACGGTACCCGGATCATCAAGTTCTTTCTCCACCTGTCGAAAGACGAACAACGAAAGCGTTTTCGGGAACGCATCGATGAGCCGGATAAGAACTGGAAGTTCAGCCTCGCGGACGTGCGCGAAAGGAAGCGCTGGGACGATTATATGGAAGCGTATGAGGCGTGCCTGAATGCGACCAGCACCGTTCGCGCGCCCTGGTATATCGTTCCTGCCGACGACAAGAAAAATGCGCGGCTGATCATTTCGCAGATCATCCTCGATACCATGAAAGATCTCAGGATGAGTTATCCGACCGTCAGCAAAACACGCCTCAAGGAATTGCAGGCCATCGGCAAAGAGCTTTGAGGCCGATCGCTGCCGATGAAGGGTGACCCATGAATGATGATAACCGTGGCGGGTGTCACGTTTTCAATGATGCTGGCGTTGGCCTCCAGCCAATACACTCAGGCATCGAGCATTATCGCCTCGATAGCCGCTGAGACCATGGCAGCCGTTAACCGTCTTTTCCCAAGGAACCTTGGAAAAGGGCCGGCGGACGACGCTGAAGATAGACCGCGCTCGCTTTGCCGGAACGGAACTGGCAGGCGCTCCCGGTCAATGGGAATGGTTACATTCAAAGCGTGGATAGCGCGACGCTCCTGCGGTTGGCGCGGGAGCACAAGACCATCGTACGGATAGAACGCGGCATCGGCAAGTCGCCGCACGATCGGGAACGGTTTGAGAACCGCCTGGCGAATGTGCGCGAGGCGATCAGCTCGAAGCTAGGTCTTTCGGAGAGGAATTTGCAGCGGCTTAAACTCCCCACACTCGCGGCTACTGAGAGCAGGGCGTGCCTACGCTTTGCCCTCGCCTTCCATCGCATCCCAATATCCTTTACGACCATAGTGATCATCGATGTGCCGCTCGAACGCCCGGCTTAGGTGTGGAGGCTCAAGAAGTTGTTCATGTGGAGGCGGAGTCTTGAGATGGGAGGGCGGAGATTGAGGGAATGATGAGGGCGATGCCAGTTGTAGTTGTGGAGGAAGAGAGGGAGGCGAGCGGAGCGCTGGTCGGAATGGGAGTAGGAGTGAGCATAGGCCCACTCGCGGAGGGAGGTTTGGATGAAACGCTCGGCCTTGCCGTTGGTCTTGGGAGTGTCAGGCCTGGTGAAGCGGTGTTTGAGGCCGAGGGCTTGGACGGCGTCGCGCATGGCGTGGGCGCGATAGCAGGAGCCATTGTCGGAGTAGAGGCGTTGGGTTTGGATGCCGTGTTTGTGGAAGAAAGCCAGAGCGGCGTGGAGGAAGGCAATGGCACTGCGGGCGGACTCATCTGGGAGCAACTGAGCGAAAGCCAGACGGGAATGATCGTCGATGGCAATGTGGAGGAACTCCCAGCCGGCGCCGGGGACATCATCGTGCCGGCGGTCGCCGGTGACGCGATGGCTTGGACGAACGATGCGGGCGTGAATTCGCACCAGCGCCGGATGATCGTCACGGGCACGACAGCTCTTACCCAACGCGCAGCGGAATCGCAGGAATCACCCACAGTTCCACGTATAATACTTCGCTCGTGAAGGACAGGACCAGAATCTCCAGTCCGATCAGCACGAAGAGAGGTGCGTTCAGTATTTCGTCGATGAGTGCCCAAAGCGCATCCATGGTTGCAGATGAACAATCCGGCCACCACCACGGCGATCGGACCGCTGGAGTGAACGCGCTGGGGCCAGCGCGTAACCACCCATCAACAGCGCGAGCGTTAGCATCACCTCGACGCGGTAGTCTGAGGTGCGCGAAGCGTTACAAACGCAATCAAACTTGAAGCGGTATGCCGCAGATTCTTCAGCGAGACAGGTCGGACTCCTCATGCCGACGCGCCTCAAGGAAATTATCGAGGGCGTCCGTTAGGCAAACGGGGTTGACCGGCGGCACAAAATGCCGGAGGAAATACTCCCCCGCTTGTGCTAAAGAGTATCGAACCCCAAGACGATTGAAGGCACTTTCTGCATCCTGGACCTGCGACTTCGATAGTCTGGTAATAATACTGTTGAGGGTGGTTTGTGCGTTCGTCAATTCAACGCTTTTGAGGTCGGTGAACGCTTCCGCCTCGACAAGGGTCTTGAATTTCTTCCTGCCGTGCCCCCCTTCGGCAGTTCCGTCAGCTTGCACCAAAAAGGTTTTCCGCGAATATCCGTCCTTTCTTTCTACAATTTCGCGAATTGTCAGTTTCCCAACGGATTCGCGCCCTTTACGGCGTTTGCGGGAGTTCGGGGTTTGGGTTTTGGGTTTTGCATTTATCGGAGTGAAGGGTGATTTGAGCACGCGAACGACAGGAATAAAATTGCACGGGTATCATGGAATCAAGTAAATGTAATACTCACCCTCCGGCTCATAACCTGAAGGTCGTGGGTTCAAATCCCACCCCCGCAACCAATCCTTTGTCCCCTTCGGGCAGAGTTAATCGCCGGAAGGAAATCGACGCTTTGAAATTACCCCCCGTAATCCGGACGCTTGCCGACCTTGTGCGGATCGACAGCGTGAATTCATCTTACGAAGGAGGATACGGTGAGAAGGAGATCGCCAAGTGGGTGCGGATGTTTTTCGAGCGACGCGGTATCGAGGTTTGGGAGCAGGAAGTGTTTCCGAACCGGCCCAACGTGATCGCCAGATTGCCAGGGCGCGATGCTTCGCGCCGAGTGATTCTGGAGGCGCACACGGATACCGTTTCGGTGCAGGGCATGAGCATTCCGCCGTTCGAGCCACGAGTGGAGGATGGGAAGCTATATGGCCGCGGAAGTTGCGACACGAAAGCCGGCCTGGCGGCGATGATGCACGCCGTCGCCTCGCTGCATGAGGAGGGAATTCAGCCTCCGTGCGAAGTGTGGCTGGCGGCGGTGGTAGACGAGGAATTTTCCTATCGGGGCGTGGTGAAATTTTGCGAAGGCCTTACGGCGAACGCTGCGGTGGTGGCGGAACCGACGGGATTGCGCGCCGTAATCGCCAGCAAGGGCGTGCTGCGCTGGCGCATTGTCGTTCGCGGCAAGGCGGCGCATAGCGGCAAGCCGCATCTGGGCGTGAATGCGATCAATCACATGGCGCGAATTATTCTGGCACTGGAGGAAGATCACCAACGCCTCGCCGCGCGCGCGCATCCGCTGCTTGGCCCCGCGACGGTGAATGTCGGAGTGATCCGAGGCGGCGTGCAGGTGAACTTTGTGCCGGATTCCTGCGCGATTGAGATCGACCGCCGCCTGCTGCCGGGGGAGACGGTGGCTGGCGTCCTCGCGCACTATCAGAATGTGCTCGATGCGCTGAGGGCGCAATATCCCGCGCTCGATGCGGTCATGGAGCCGCCGCTTCTGACGGATGAAGCACTGGAGACCGCCGCGGACTCGGCGCCGGCGCAACTGGCCGGTGCCGTGCTCACCGGGATGGGACTCGATGGAACGCTGTGTGGCGTGCCCTTCGGGAGCGACGCGAGCAAGCTCTCACGGCAGGGGATTCCGAGCCTCGTTTTTGGCCCGGGCAGCATCGACCAAGCCCATGCGGCGGTGGAATTCGTGGAGGTGGCGCAGGTGGAGCGCGCGCTCGAGTTTTACCGCGAATTCATCCGGCGATTCGAGTAGTTCGCGCTTAGGAGAAGAAGACCGTCTCCGCGGTCTTGCGCAGCATCCAGTGCTTGTCGTGCGGGGTCAGGAAATCGAGACGGTCGCGAATCAGGGCGATGGAGTTGGCGTAGGTGTGGCCCTGCTGCACTTGGAAAGGGCAGTCGCTGGCCCACATGAGACGCGAAGCCCCGTAACTATCGCGCAACTTGCGAATCATGGGACCGAGGTCGGTGTAGGGCGCTTTCTTGGCGCCGAGGGCGTAGAAGGCCGAGGTCTTCACATGCGTATGCCGGAAGGCCGCGAGGCGGCAGAGGTGGTCGAGATCGCTTTGCTGCACCGGGCCTTTCATGCCGATCCGGGCAAAGTGATCGATGACCACCGGAGTGTGTGGATAAGCTTTGCACATGCGATGCACGGCGGGCAGCGAATCCGGGTCCGCGAGCAGGCACATGGAAAGACCGGCGTCCGCGCCGTAAGCCCACATTTTCTTCATCCCGTCGGAGTGCGGCCAGGCCTCGGCCTTGGCCTTGTCAGTATAAATCCGGAAACCGCGCACGCCGTGAGCGGCGAGCGTCTTCATCGTCTGGCGCACGTCGGTCTTCGTTTCATCGACGATGGCCACACCGCGAAAGGTGCCGGGATACCGGGCGATGGAGTCGAGCAGGTAGCGATTATCGAATTGATAGAAACTCATCTGGATGAGGACCACGCGGCTCACGCCCGCCGGGCGGCACTGCGCGAAGAGTTCCTCCGGTGTGAAACTGCGCGGCCGCATGTCCTTCCATTTGCTAAATCCTTTCGCGATCGGGTACCGTTTCGTGTCCGGCGTCCAGACGTGGACATGAGCGTCGATGTCGCCGTGAGCGGAATCGTGGGCCAGCAGGGAGCCGGTGGGAGCGAGCGCGGCGAGAATCGTGGAACGCAGGAAGCTGCGGCGGGTCAGTGTTGTGGGGGAGTTCATAAGCGTGGTGAGGATCACACTTTCTCCAGCAACGTGCCCAGCACGCGGAGAAAATGGCGGATGTCGTTTTGCGTATTGTAGCCGTGGACGGCGATGCGAATGCGACCGGCGTTGTGCATCACGTGCACATTCTCGCGCTCCAGGGCGGCATGCAGCTCGGTGCTGCGCGGATGCTGGAAGGCGAGGATGCCGGTGCCATTCCAGCGGCACAACGGCTTCACTCCCAGCTCTTGCAAGCCGGCTTCCGCCTCAGCCACGAGCGGATCGGCATGCGCCGCGATATTGGCGACACCGACGCCTTCGAGATACCGCAGCGAAGCATTGAGCGCGTAGAGGGCGACGAAGTTGGGCATGCCGACGGAGAAGCTGGCTGCGCCGGTCTTGGGTACGGCTCGTTCGAAACGATCGGCGGCGAAGGCATTTTGCAAATGCAGCCAGCCGCCGGCGCGAGTGGTGAGCCGCGAGGCGCCGGCCGCCGGAATGCCGATGATGCAACCGCCGTGAATTCCGAGCGTCCACTTATGCGTGCTGGAGATGAGGATGTCCGCGCCTTCGCAATCCAGCACCACGCGACCCAGCGCCTGGGTAATATCGACGGAGATGATGGCGTGCGGGGCGAGCCGGCGGACAGTGTCGCGAAACGGCTGCCAGTCGATGCGATGGCCGTTGTAGAAGCTGACCAGCGAAACCTGCACGAGCATCGTCCGTTCGTTGAGCAACGGTGCGAGATGCGTGATGTCGAGTGCGCCATCGACCGCCTTCCAGATGCGCAACGCGGGCGCATCCGCGGCGCGCAACCACGGTGTGACCCCGGCGGGAAAGTCCAAATCAGTGACGACGACGTTGTCGTTACTGTCCAGTTGCAACGCGGAGGCGAGAAGGTTGTAGGCTTCCGAACTGCACGAGCAGAACGATACCTCGGCGGTCGGCAAGCCAAGTATCCGGGCGCTGACTTCGCGGCACGCCTCGACCTGCGCGAAGTGGCCGTCGCGGCCCTTCATGCCGCGCAGCTTGTCCTCCCAGTAAGCGTGAATGGCGTCGCCGGTGCAGCGCGGCGGGATACTCTCAGCGGCGGTGTTGAGGTAGGTGATGCCCGAGAGCGTGGGAAAATCGCGGAAGCGGGTGGATTCGGTGAGCATGGGGTTCTAGACGACGAGGGGCGGTTCGCTTTTCCGCCACAGAAGTTTCATGGCAATGACGCCGAGCCAGGGAGCCAAGCCGGCGACGACGAGGCCGGCATCATAGCTTCTCGTGCGATCGGCCAGCATCCCAAAAAAGCTGTGCATCGGCGAAGTTACGGCCCACACCCACAGGCTGAGCAGCCCAGTGAGACGACCGACGTGCGTGGGGGAAAGTTCCTGCGTGAAGCTGTAATAGCACGGGAACAAGGCGAGGGCGCCCGCACCGATGAGCAATAGTGTCCCGAGCAACGGCCAGCCCTTGCCCAGCCACGGAAGGAGAAGACTGAGCGAAGTGAGCACGCAGGCGCCGGCATAGACGGTGCGCCGCGCATCGTGAGGAGACGCGCCACGCCGGCGGATGAGCCAGAGCGAGACGAAGCCAGCGAGGATGCAGCCGACATCCGTGGCGATGAAGTAGAAGGAATTGAAATCCAGCGCGGCCTTCTCCTCGTAACCGCGGCCGGTCTGCAAAAACTTCATGAGCCAAACGCGATAGATGTGCCAGACGGCTTGCGCGCCCACGATGAGCAGCGCCACTGCCCAGAAGCGCCCGCTCCGCAAGATCACGGCCAGACCAAGGCCATCCTTTTTTGTTGTGACCAGCAGGGCACTGTCGAGATCCCGAGGACGGAGACAGATGAGCCAGGCGACGACCCACAACAATCCCGCTCCACCGACTGCAATGAACGTCGTGCGCCACGATCCCGGTTGATCGGTGACGAGCAGCTTCATGATCTGCGGCGTGACGATGGCTCCGATGGAAGCGCCGCTTTGCAGGATACTGTTGCCCATGGTGCGATCCTTTTCGCTGAGCAGGGTGAAGGTCGTCTTCAGCGCGCAAGGCCAATGTCCGGCCTCGAAAAAACCGAGCAACGTCCGACACACGATCAATTCAAAATAGCCGTGGGTCCAGCCGGTGGCCATGCCCATGAGCGACCACGCCGCGAGGATCACAGGATAGAGGAAATAAATGCGCACCCGATCCGCAAGGAAGCCAAAGACGAGCGAGCCCGCGGCGAAGGCCCAGCCAAAGGCCAGTTCGAGATTGCCGTAATGCGCGTCATCGAGTGACAACTCGCGGGTCACGCGCACCGACGCGCTCGCGAGGGTGACGCGATCCATGTAATTGATCGTCGTCGCCAGTAGAAGCAGGCCGGTGATGGCCCATTTCCAGGAGGGAGAGCGGGAAACGGTCGCTTCGGTGTGCACGCTATCCCGCTCTAGTAAGTAGCGCGTCCGCCGGAGAGGTCGAAGACGGCGCCGGTGGTGAAGGAGCAGTCTTCCGAACACAACCACGCCACCAGCGCAGCCGCTTCCTCGATCTTCCCGAAACGGCCCATCGGGATCTTGGAGAGCATGTAGTCAATGTGCGTCTGCGCCATCTGCTTGAGAATGTCGGTCGCGATGACGGCGGGGGTGACGCAATTGACGACGACGTTGCGGGTGGCGAGTTCTTTGCCGAGCGATTTGGTCAGCGCGATGACCCCGGCCTTCGACGCGCTGTAGTGCGCAGCGTTGGGGTTGCCTTCCTTGCCGGCGATGGAAGCGATGTTGACGATACGTCCGTAACCATTCTTCAACAGATGCGGGATGACGGCACGGCAGCAATGGAAGGGGCCGTTGAGATTGATGGCGAGCACGCGCTGCCATTCCTTCGGATCCGTCTCCCACGTCTTCGCGTTGGTCCCGGCGATGCCCGCGTTGTTGACCAGAATGTCGAGCTTGCCGAGGGTCTGGACGGAGGAAGCGGCGGCGGCTTCGGCGGATTCCGCGCTGGTCACGTCCACCACGGCGGTGTGCACAGTGCCCTGTGATTTCAGTTGATCTGAAGCTTGCGCCAGGGCCGCAGCATCCACGTCCCAGAGCGAGACGCTGGCCCCTGAGGCCAGCAACCGCTGGGCGATGGCGAATCCGATACCGCGGGCGCCACCGGTGACGATGGCCGTACGATGAGTGAGGTCGATTTGGTTCACAATGGGATGGGGTTGGTGAACAGGACTAGGCGAAGATCTCTTTCACCACACGCCCTTCCACATCGGTGAGCCGGAAGTCGCGACCCGCATACTTGTAGGTGAGCTTCTCGTGGTTGAGGCCCAGCAGATGCAGGATGGTGGCGTGCAGGTCGTGGATGTGCACTTTGTCCTCCTGCGCGAAATAGCCGTAGTCATCGGTCGCGCCGTAGGCGATGCCGCCCTTCACGCCGCCACCCGCCATCCACATGGTGAAGCCGTTGGGATTGTGATCGCGTCCGTCGCCACCCTGCGCCGTGGGCGTGCGGCCAAACTCCCCTCCCCACAACACAAGCGTGTCTTCGAGCAGGCCGCGTTCTTTCAAATCCGTGAGGAAGCCGGCGATAGGCTTGTCCACTTCGGCGGCGTTCTTGGTGTGGCCCTTGTAGAGCGCGCTGTGCTGATCCCATTGCACCTCGCCATCGCTGTGCGAGACCTGCACGAAACGCACGCCGCGCTCGAGGAAGCGGCGCGCCATGAGGCATTGGCGGCCAAAGTTCGCCGTCACCGGCTGGTCCATGCCGTAGAGCTTTTTGGTCGCTTCGGTTTCGCTGTTCACATCCTGCGCCTCGGGCATCGTGCTCTGCATGCGATAGGCGAGCTCGAAGGAATTGATGCGGCCTTCCAGGGCGAGATCGGGGCCTGTCAGTTCGAGTTGCTCACGGTTCATCTTCGCGAGGAAATCGAGCTGCTTGCGTTGCGCTTCGCTGCTGACGAGATCATTGCGAATGTGCCGCACGAACGCCTTGTCCGACGGGACGCTCGCATTGCCAATCGGCGTGCCTTGGGTGTAAGCGGGCAAAAAGGCCGCACCCCAATTGTTTACCCCGCCGTGGGCGAGCGTGGGGCAGATCGTGAGAAAGCCGGGCAGATTCTCGTTCTCCGAGCCGAGGCCATACAACACCCACGAGCCCATGCTGGGCCGCACCTGCGTGTCGCTGCCGGTGTGGAGCTTGAGGCAGGCTCCGCCGTGCGCAGGGTTGGTGCCGTAGATCGAGCGGAGGATGCAGAGGTCATCCACATGCTGCGCGACATGGGGAAAGAGTTCGCTGACCGGCAACCCGCTCTGGCCGTATTGCTTAAAGCTCCAGGGCGATTTCAGGAGCTTGCCCGTCTCGGCAAACTGCACGCGCGGCTGCTTGAAGGGATAGGGCTTGCCGTCGTCGCGTTGCAGCAATGGTTTGGGATCGAAGGTATCCACATGGCTCGGCCCGCCTTTCATGAAGATGAAGACGATGCGCTTGGCGCGTGCCGGAAATTGCGGGGCCTTGGGCGCCAGCGGATTCTCTTCCTCAGCCCGGACGCTTTCGCGAGCGAGCAGGGATTGCAGGGCGAGATAGCCAAAGCCAGCCGCACTGCGCTGGAGCATGGTGCGACGGGTGATGGGTTGGATGGGTTGGATGGGCTGAGTGGGTTGGGTAGGCATTTTTACCTCAAATAGATGAATTCGTTCGCCGCCATCAGCGTCTGGCAAAGCAACGCCCAGGCGCGGGACGGCTGTTCCGTAGCGCTAAGATCGCGGACAAAGGCCAGCGCGTCAGTCTTCTCATGTTCGAGCGGTGGCCGGCCATAGAGCATGGTGTATACTTGCTGAAGGCGCTGCTCGTCGTCGGGCAACGAAGCGAGTTTCCCGGCAAGACGGGTGCTGCTCCGCATGACCACCGGGGCGTTCATCATGATCAGCGCCTGGGGCGCGATAACAGTGCTGTTGCGGCTGCCCGTGGGCATGGTCGGGTCCGGGTAGTCGAACTGCTCCAGCATGTCGTAGAGATGATTGCGAATGATTGGGAGATAGAGCGCGCGGCGCGGGCTCTCGTAAGTGGTCGCGTCCTTGCTGGTGTGATTGAAAACGAATTCCCGATTGTGCAGCGGGATGGTTTTGCCGCCGATCTGCAGGTCGAGCCAGCCGCTGGTGAAGAGCATGGCATCGCGGATCTCCTCCGCTTCCAAGCGCTGGATATTCGCGCGCCAGAGCAGGTGATTTTCCGGGTCGACGATGCGCGGGTCCACCTTGTCCGATGGGGAGAAGCTCACATTGCTGGCCTGCTGATAGGCCGCCGATTTCATGATGAGGCGGTGGAGGTCCTTGATCGACCAACCGCTCTCGATAAAGGTGCGCGCCAGCCAGTCGAGCAACTCGGGATGCGAGGGCTTGCTGCCGAGGAAACCGAAATTGTCCGTGCTGGTGACGATACCCTGGCCGAAATGCCAGCGCCACACGCGGTTGACGATGACACGCGCGGTCAGCGGATGTTCGCTGCTGGCCATCCAGCGCGCGAGTTCCAGGCGGCCGCTGTGTTTGGCGGGCAGGATGGGCTGGGTAAAACTGGTGCGCATGACCTCGGGAAAACCGCGCTCCACCGGCTTGCCGAGCGTGAGGTAACTGCCGCGGAGATGCACGGCCAGGGTCGGCACGATTTTGTCGTCCGCCACGGTCATGATCGCGGGCAAATCGGGGCCCTTGGCCTCGAAGTCCGCCATGGCCATGGTCATCGCGGCGATTTGCGCGAGCGTGGTGGCGTCGAGAATGTCGGCATCCTTGACCGGGAGTGCGAGGATGCCCTTCGCGTCGGCGAGCGCGTCGTAAACCGGTCCCTTTTTCGCCGCGAGTGCCTCGGCAAAAATCGGCTCGTAATGTTGACGAATGCCGTCGACATCTTTCTTCGACGCCAGTTCGCGCCACGGAGCGAAGACGGGATTGTCAGAATGCTGATCCAAATACCGGCGGCAGGTAAGCAGGATGCCTGTATCCAATTTCGTTTCCTTGGCCACCGGTTCCGCGTCCGCTTGCTTCGCCTCGGCGGGCAGGAGCGCCGCCGCCGCGAGATAATCCGCCACGCGGACCTGCACTTTGGCTTTTACTTCAGCCCTCGCCTTGGTGGAGACCGCAGTGATCTCGGCCTTCTTCGCTTTCACCGTTTCATCGTATTTCTTTTTCTCCGCGAGTTGCTCGGGGGTGGCGAGCGAATGCTCGTACCAGAACTTGATCGCGCCCATCTTCTCCGTGGAGAGGCTGCGGGTGCTGCGGAAGATCGCCGCCATCGCGTAGTAATCCTCCTGCTTGATGGGATCGAACTTGTGATCGTGACAGCGCACGCAGCCCAGCGTCATGCCCAGGAAGGCCTTGCCGACGGTGTCGATCTGCTCGTCGATGATATCCATCTCGAGCTTCTGCATGTCGGGCTCGGCCAGCACGCGGGCGCCGAGCGAGAGGAAGCCGGTGGCGGCGAGCGTGTCTTCGCTGGACGGCAGGAGATCGCCGGCGATTTGCTCGATGAGGAATTGGTCGTAGGGCTTGTCGTCGTTGAACGCGCGGACAACGTAGTCGCGATAACGCCACGCGTTGCCGAAGGCGACGTTCTCGTCCATGCCGTTGGAGTCCGCATAACGTGCGACATCAAGCCAGTGCCGGCCCCAGCGTTCGCCGTAATGCGGGGAGGCGAGCAGGCGCTCGACAACGTGATCGAAGGCTTCCGGCGAGGTATCGGCGACGAAAGCATCCACCTCCTCCGGTGTCGGAGGCAGGCCGATGAGGTCGAAGGTGGCGCGGCGCAGGAGTGTACGCTTGTCCGCCGGCGGGGCCGGAGAGAGGCCTTTCTCCGCCAGCTTGGCCTGCAGGAAAGCATCGATCGGCGAGGCGACCTTCGGATCCGCGGGCGGCTCGACGCGGGCGAGCGGCTGGAAGCTCCAGAATTTGCGGCCCTCGTTGATGTCGATGACCCGGCCCTGCTTCGCGACCACGGCTTCGCGCGGATCGGGTGCACCCATCTTTACCCACGTTTCCAGGGTCTTGACCTCGGTGTCGGAGAGCCGGCGTTTCGGCGGCATTTGCAAATCGTGGTTTCCGTAGCGCACGGCTTCGATCAGGAGGCTCTTTTCCGGATCCCCGGCGACCAACGCCGGACCGGTATCGCCGCCCTTGAGCGTGGATTCGCGCGTATCGAGGGCGAGGCCGCCTTTCGTTTTCTTCTCCGCACTGTGGCACTCGTAGCAACGCTCGGTGAGCAGCGGGCGGACCTGCTTTTCAAAGAAATCGGTCTGTTCGGCGCTGGGCGGCGTGGCGAGGAGCGCGCCGCGGGAGGCACACGCGGCGAGGGTAATCGCCAGGAGGGAGCGAAGACAGATCTTCATGGGATGTCGACACTGAGCAGTGGGCTCGACAGGGTGAGCGTCGAGCCATTGGCGGTGTGCTGGTGGACGGTTACAAAATCGAGTGAGGTGGGTTTGGTCGCGAAGGCGACCTCACCGGCGAAGGTCGAGGGACTGATTTCGCGCAGCGGCGCGGACTCCCATCCATCGTATTCCATCGCGAGGGTGTAGTCGGGATGGCGATTCACCGACCACCACAGCTCATTCTTCTGCGGTTGCGCCTTATCGGGAAAGGTGACGGTCACGCGCAGGCGGTGAGTAGCGTTGTCCCAGGTCTGGATCACCGTCGGGGTCGCGACCATCGGCCGGGCGTTGAAAAAATGGTGCTGGGCGAGAGCGTAGAGGTTTTCGTCCACTTCCGGCAGTGAGCCGACCTGTTTCAAAAAGCCGGCGGTCTTCGCGCCGCCATGCTGTCCACCCGGCACCACGTAGATCGGCAGATGAGGGAAGCGCTTGCCCAACTCGCGCAAGCCGGGGCCCACGTTGTCGTTCGAGCCTTCATTGTAAAAGATCTCCAGGCCGCGCGCTTGCAGGGCGGGCAGGTAATTGGTGATGCGGCACACCTCCCAGGCGAGCGTGCTGGCGGCCTTGACGTCATCGGCGCTCCAGCCGGCTCCGTGGGCCTCGTCCAGAGTGATGCGTTCGAAGGCGCGGACTTTTTCGCGAGAGACCAGCGGGGCAACCGCAGTAGCAGGCGCGTTGGCAATTTTGCCCGCGGCGACGGCCACGAGAAATTGGTCATTGGCCCGCGTGATTTCCGCGGGCCGGGTGCCTTCCACGTACGGCCCACCGGGCGGATCGATGATCGGCGCGACGACCGGCATGATGGCGGTGAAGCGATTGTCTGCGATGCCCGCCGCCGCCGTGGCGACGCCCCGCTTCGAGCCGCCGGTAGCGATGGCCTTGACCGGCTGAAAGACATCCTTTTCCGCAATCGCGGCGGTGAGAGCGCGCATGTCGCTCAAGCCCCAGATCCAGGCGGGCGTGAAGCGGGCGTCCTTGCTCTTGAGAAAATGCTCCTTCATCCCGACGTCGAGTTTCCCGAGCGGCTCCATGGCGTCGATGGTCGTCATGCCGATGAGGGCGAGCCCCACACCGTTCTCCTTCACGAGGCGCAGCATCGCCCCGGCGGGCGCTGCGGCTTTCAATTCCACGCCCGCGTTGCCGACGATGACGTTGCGGCAAGGGCCGCCCGCCGCCGGCGCGATGAGCGTCACCGGCAGCCGCACCTTTTGCCCCGGCCACCATTCGCCGATGTTGATCTCGATGAGCTTCTGCCGGATGGCGAGGTCCTTCGCCCACGGATGCCAATCTTCTATAATGCGCGTCTCGAGCGTGGACGTGTCGCGGACCGAGGCCATGTCGTAGTGGCCGGCGGTGACAGCGGCCGACACAGCGGCGCTGCCGCAGATCTGCGTGAGGAAGAGAGCTGGGAGGAGTTTCATGGTGGGAAAAGGGGGGCGGCTACTCTGCGAGCTTGCGCACTTCCGCATTGCTCAAGGCACGGGCGCAGACGCTGAAGTCATCCATGCAGCCGACAAAATTGCGGACGGCATGCGGGCCGCGGTAATCGGAGGCCGGAATCCAGTTACCCAATTCCGCCATCACCGGCTTGGGCACGACCGGCCGCTTCAGCGGATGCCGGGAAAGGAGTTCGCCATTCACGTAAAAGCGCACCTCTTTGCCCGCGGTGTCGAACACCGCTGCGAGATGCACCCACTGGCCGAAGAGCTCCGGCGTGAAGACGACCGGGCTGATGTAGTCATCCGTCACCGAGGGATGCGCCTCGGCGACAATGCCCAGGCAAATCGCCCCGGTGTAGATGACCTGCCAGTGCACGCCGCCCACCTCGAGCCCCTGGCTCATGCAAATCGAGCTTTGGTTCTGGCGCCCGTTGAGGCTATGCAGTTGCACCCACGCGGCGACCGTGAATTGCGGATATTCGCCCGGCAGATTGAGCCGCACGCGGTCGCTCACGCTATGAAATTGCAGGGCTCGCTTTCCAGGCCAGCGGCCTTCCGTCCAGTTGCAACCGACGATCGTGCCGGCGGCGATGTCCTGGCCGTGCGCGGCAGCATTGCGCAGGGAGCGCGCGTCTTCCTGGTCTTGAAAATCGAGATGCAGCCGCAGATCGGGATCGTCGTTCCAACGGGCGCTCGCTTCCTGCCAGCGTGCAAAGGATTCGCGATGGGAAGCGGAGACGCGCGCATCGAGATCGTGGCTGAAGGTGAAGGCCGCCGCATTGGCCGCCATCATCTGCGTGGAACCCGGCCGCCCCAGGCTCGCGGCTGTGCCAGTGGTCAGCATCCGCATCTGCGTCTGTGGCTGATGCAATTCCACCTCCCCTTTGAAAACGTGCAGCTCTGGTGATTTCTCATTGAGATCCAGGCCAAAGTCCGTGCCGAGATCCACGATTTCGCCCTTGGGAGTACCGAGGCGAAAGCCGCGCGCCTGCGGTGGCACATGGGCGCTGAAGCGTCCGTAGCGGCAGAAGGCTTCACCCGCGGAGATCAGTTGAATTTCCGCCGGGCCCTCGACGCAGAGCCGGGCGCCTTGGAAAAATTCAATCTCGGCTACGCCGCTCTGCAACCGCAGCAGGCCGGGCGGGAGAGGCGCGTTCATCGCCGGTGCGCCGACCGTGCGATCCCATTCCAGGTTCACGCCTCGCGACAACACGGCGATGCTGGAGGTGGTCGCCTCATCGCGGGCGGCGATTCTTGGCGTGATGCGTTCCGGCGGCTTGGGCCAGACGCCCCAAGTAATCAAGCCGATGACAATGCCC
>NZ_JBDUCX010000387.1:0-3647 GCF_040003245.1 Chthoniobacter sp. | reverse complement strand
AGCGACTCCAGCGGGCTGAGCGACTTCATCAACTCCAGGCCGTTCGCGCCATTCGTCGCGCCCCAATGATTCGGGTTCACACCATTGCCCATGAAGCACACGGCGAGGCGCCGCGGTGCTCCGCTCGCGCCACTGACCCCGGCTGCGGCGGCGCCCCAGGAATTAAGCGATTCCAGCCACGGCAGGCTCATGGCAATGCCCAGCCCCCGAATGAAGCGGCGGCGGGAAATCGTATCGTTGGGATGGCGGATCATGAGGATATCTTATTCTACAGCGTTAATCCTTTCCCTGCCTGTGAAATTAGCGGGTTTTTCCCGGGGTGTCGGCGGTCATAGACCGCCGCTACAGTAGAGAGCTACCCGCCCTCAATGACGTGCGGCCTGCTTCAACCGCATCCACGATCGCCCGGTCATCGTCGCCCTTGTCCCACACGAGTTGCAGGAACTGCGGCAGCGTCATGCGATGGCGGCGCAGAAATGGACGGTCGCCGCCACAGCCGTACATCAGGTCGGGTTCCATTTCGCCGCGCAGCTTGAGGCGCGCCTTGGCGATGAGGCGCGGCAGCCACGCGATGCCATCCACCGCGGCGGACTTCGCCGGGAGCGTGCTCATCGGCACCACCCGCCCAGTCGGCTTCCCGAGCATCACTTCCCGAAAATATTCCCGCCGGATCGCCGTGACCGCGAGCACCGTCTCGAAATCTGGGTCGCCGTCACCGAGCGAGTCATCGACGAAATCGAACAACTCCTGCGCCGTGCAACCGAGGCCCGCGAGAAAAGCCACGTCCGCCGGGGCGAACATCGTGCGCGCCGACTGGCGTCCCGCCTTCCACGCCGCGCTGCCGCGTTCCCACACCTTGCGAAATTCCAGCTTCCAGTCGTCGTCGTTCATGTGCGGCCGAACGTAGCGGGCGCGCCTCCGGGCGCAACCCTGCCCACTCGCCATGCTGCTGCGCATGGGAAGGCAACAGGAGCGCCGGCACCCCGCCTTGTTAGTTTACCGGTCTGCCTCGTGGGTGCGGGAATCCTGGCGCACCGCGCGAAGATGCTTCGCCATATAGGCGCGGGCATGGCTTTCCGCCACTCGGCGCTGATATTCCGTCGCCTCGCGCCGCACGGACTGCGTTTGCGTGGTCACGGTGCGCTCCATGGTATTCATGGAAAAAGCCGAGGGCGCGACGACAAAAAATGCACCGGCCAGGCCGGCGAGGATGACGAGACGAGGGGTTGTTTTCATGAGAATTACAGAGATTTAGCGTTGGGCGATCACAGCATAAGCCAGGAGTGCCCTTTATGCAAAAAAGACGTCCGCGAATCCGCCTGTCTAGAACGTCGGTCCGCGCAAATCGATGATCCCGCGCGGCCAGGGAATGGGCGACAGCGATTTGATCATCGGCGTGCCGCAAAAGGGATTCCAATGCTGGCTGAGCAAACTGTCCGTCTTCAGTTCATTCTCGATCGGCACATAACCACTCGAGGCATAAACCGGGGGCTGGCCAAAAAGCATCGCGAACGCAATCCCCCGGGCGTGCAGCCAGTGCTCCATGGACCGGAGTAACTCCCTTGAGATTCCCCTGCCTCGATGGTGCGTAGCCACGCACACTTCCGCCACTCCACCGATCCGCAGATCCCCCGCTTCCGTGCCGATGGCCTTCTCATGGATGGCGGCATGGGCCACGATCTCCCCCGCGGCATCTTTGGCCAGCCAACGATGTCCCGGTGCTTGTCGAAAATAGCGGCGGGTGAGGAAGATGGGGTTAAAGGAAAAACACGAAAAAAGGAGATTCCGCAGCTCGCGATCCTCGTCGTCCGTGATGGCTGCGTCGCTGCGGTAAATGATCATGAATGGGCCGCGAGTGGAGCGACCCGCAGAACCTCGAACGGCGAACCGGGAAGCGCAACCGGCAACTCCTCGAAATGCTCTCCCGCTTGCAGTATTTACGAATGAGCGATGCCGCCCTCGCCCGTAGCGCGAGCGCCGAAAAACAAACCCCGGTAGGGAAAGCCGCGCCGCGGGTTCCCACGCATATGGTGTGGGAACGTGGTGGGTGGCGCGAGGACCTAAGGGTAATTCAGCGCATTACTAGCTGCCGCCGCTTTACCGCGCACCCAAAAGTGGGAACCCGCGGCGCGGCTTCCCTACCAGTTGGTCCGCTCCCGTGACGCCGCCGTCGCGTGTTAATGCGTCGTCGGCTGCATGGCGAAGAGGCCATGCGTCTCCTCGAAGGCATCCGCCAGCTTCATGCGCTTCAGCTCGTGGCCGGCGCCCCACGAATCCGTGAAGATCAACTGCCCAGTCTTCAGGTTGCAGCCGATGATCAAGCGCATGTGACCCCCGCCCGCCTGCATCTTCAGCGGTGGCTCTTCCGGAAATTTCCCCAGGTCCAGGCCCCAGAGCAGCGGGATTCCCTTGCCGGTATAGTCCACCACCAGCTTCTGAAAGTCCTTCTGTTCCACCCGCTTTTGGCTGCGCGGCTCCCGCAGCGAGCGATCCGAGTAGAGCAGCATCAGCGGCTTGAACTGCGTCTTGAAACTGCCATCGATCGACTGCAGCGCCTTCATCATTTCCCCCGAGTTCGTGCCGCCTTGCGCCTGCGACCCGGCCATTTGGGCGAGCTGATGTTCGTCGCAGGAAATCCCGAAATACTCGAAGAGCCGTTGCGCCGACGCCACCACGCAGTAGCCCTTCGGCCCCTGGTCCACCATCGGCACGCCCTCGATCCACTGGTCCCCTTGCGGATTGCGTTTCACCGCCCCGGCCAGTTCGGAAAGCGTGCTCCCGCCCCGGCGTTCCCGCATGGACGCGGCGATCGCGCCCTTGGCGTCGCGCGGGGCCAGCCGCATCCGCATGTACTCCGGCTTCCCGCGCTCCAGCTCGGGATTGGTTTCCAGGCAGGCCATGCCCTGCGCCGAGATCCAGGTCCACCCCTCGGCCAGCAAACCCTGCGCGGGATCGGCGTGCCGCGGCGACGGCACCACCCCCAGGCTTTTCCGCAGCGCTTCGTTGCATTTCGCCGAGCGCCGATGCAACTCCGCCAGGTCCACCGTCCCGCTGTCCCCCCGGTTGAAAATCGAGAAACTGATCCCGTTCAGCTTGCCCCCGACAAAATCCACCGTCGCCTCTTCCACCGGCACCGTCTTGTCCAGGATGGTCAGATCGACCGTCAGATTCGAAAACCGATGCCGCATGAACACCGCCCGGCTGTGATCCGCCGTCAGCCAAGCGAAGAAAGGATTCCGCGACGCCCCCTGCGGCGCGGGATAGAGCTGTTCCAGCTTTTCCGGCGTCAGCCCCCAGACCGCCGGAATGTCCGCCAGCGCCCCGAGATCGCAGGGCAAGGAGTTCTCGGGCGCTGCTTTGCCCGTCTCCGCCGCCCGCATCGCCGGGACCTGCGCCAATACAAAGAGCGAGAGCACCACGCCAAAAACTGCCGGGAGGAAAGTCTTCATCGCGCCCAAGGCTATCGCAGAATGCGAGTTGCGCAATCTCTTCCCTGAACCGCCGGAGGCCGGGAAATCGGGAAATAGGTATCTCTCCTTGTAGCGAAAGTGAGGCTTTCGTAACGCGGCCGCAATTCCATTGCGCAGCGAAGGGGGCGGAAAAACAGACGCGTTAAATAGCAAAGGTTGCCCGCCAACGCCCGTGTC